>CALEYA010000031.1 GCA_937926215.1 uncultured Croceitalea sp.
AGCTTGTTATTAAAAAGGGTCAGGTTGCCGCCTAATTCATAATTAACGCCCGTTTCTTGCGCAATATCCGGATTGATAACACCATCTGGGGTCAAACTTTCCTCTAAACTAGGATTGGAGAATCCGCGACCGATATTCCCATAGAGCTGCCCATTTTTCAGGGCATAATTCAAGGTCAAACTGGGGAGGAGGATAGGGTCAAAATTTCGCTCTGCGGTAGTGTTCGCATCCCCAATATTGAACAAGTCCCTAAAATCATAATCCGTAGTATTGAAGTTCAGGCCCAATTGGGCACTTAGCTTGTTAAAAATGGGATAGGTGAATACGCCAAAAACGAAAAGCTGGCTCCTAAATTCCCTGTTCCTACTTAAACGATCGCCTAGAAGACTGCCATTTCCATTATTCTCCGCAAAAAGGTTTTGAAACGTACCCCAGTTGTATTCATCCTTATAGAGCTCACTGCCAAAAGTATAACTGCCTTTGCCCGCTTTGCCGTTGAATATGGCCCTAAAACCAAAACCGTTGGTAAACTCGTCCAAGATATTAAAGGGTCTTGGCTCAAAATGATCTAGATAGGTGTAAAAAACACTTGTTTTGGCGTTCAATTTTGGTCCAAAGGAATGGGAGTACGTTAAGCCTGCCAACGTATATGCATTAGCTTCAAATCCTTGCGCGGCTAGCCAATTGGGCGCAGCACGGGTGGGATCCTCATCAAAGTCCGTTTGGTTAATGGTGCTGGGTATTTGTGCGGTATAATCAATATGGTTAAAAAGAACGTCTAACTTGTCCTTTGCCCCTAAACGTATTGCCGCAGTCAACAGAAAACCGTCCCGCTCAAAGCGGTTGTTCTGTCTAAAACCATCGGTTTCCAAATGGTTATAACTAAAGTTGAGGTTAAAATTTTCTTGGGAATGCCTAAAGGAAAAATTGTCCTTCACCATATTGTATGAACCTAGGGTAAAACTATTAATGAATTTTGTGGTTCCCACTTCTGGGGCTGTGGTGTTCAAAACAATGGCACCCCCTAGGTTGGTTCCCAAGCTTGTTCCCTTTGGACCGGTAATAACTTCCAGCGCCCCTAAATTCTCCAGATCAAAGGCTTCAATAGTAGAAACCCCGGTGCCATCCGTTATGGGAATATTATTAAAATACAAGCGTAAGTTATCGGTGCCAAAAGGGGTTCTTGCGCCAACGCCCCTAATGGTAATCCTATTGGTGTTCAATGCTCCCGAAAGAAGATAAACCCCCGGAATTTGATTAATGGCATTGGCGAAGTCCAAAGGGCTAAATCGCGCCAATTCCTTGGTTTTAATACTGGTAGAAGGTGTGATACCTACCGCTTTTTTTTGAATCCCTTTTTCAATGACCAGAACTTCGTCCAAAGGTGTTATGGAATCGCTTGCTTTGGACTGCGCGGCAAGTGATAGACAGGAACACCAGAAAAAAATCAACAAATAATAACTCCTCATAAGGAGCTAAAATAAAGATTAAAAACGGTAGCCAAGTGAAATTCCGCCTCGGGCAATCACGTTCCCGAAAAAGAAATCGTCGTTGTCCAACAAGGTTCGTCCAACACCAACAAAAACTTCGGCAACAAACCCGCCACGTGACAAGAATTTCCCTCCAACGGAAATCCCTAAGGCAACGTTGGTATTGTCCCTTGTTTCTTCGATATCAAAATCAAAAAAAACGTCTTCCCTATTTAATACGGAAGCAAATCCTTCGATAAAGAAACCCCGAGCATATTTTTTGGAAAAAAACTGTCTGTAGTAGGGGGTAAGCTCGAAGTTCCGGAATGAATCAAAATTATCGCTATTCCCCAATCCGACCAACAGACTGACCCCTACGGAAGATTCATCCGTAATTAGGCGTTCATAATCAACGGTAAAAGCATTACTAATAATGAAGTTGGTTACATTTAGGCGCAGTTCGTTTTTGCTAATGGGTTGTGGAACATTGTAATTAGTTGTTTCTGGCTCTTGTGAAAAGCCCATAAAAAAACATAAAAAAGTAAAAGTTAAGGGAACAATAGTGCGCATAGCGGGCTAGTATTTTTAAATTCGTAAGAAGTAAATCTAGGGTATTGAAAGACAGCCTATGTTATCTAAACGTTATTAATTAGAATCAATATAAATAATGAAAATAGCTTCGTACAACGTCAACGGCATACGCGCCGCATTGAATAAAGGTTTTATCGCATGGTTGGAAAGTGTTGGCCCGGATGTCATTTGTTTGCAAGAAACCAAGGCAATGAAGGAGCAGGTAGACTTATCTCTGTTTGAAGCTGCTGGGTACACCTACAATTACTGGTTCAGTGCGCAAAAAAAGGGATATAGTGGTGTTGCACTGCTTTGCAAGCGAAAACCGGACCATGTGGAATACGGCACGGGCATCGACTATATGGATTTTGAGGGGCGTAACATCCGTGCAGACTTTGGGGATATTTCCGTAATGAGCATGTATTTGCCCTCTGGCAGCAACATGGACCGATTGGATTTCAAGTTGAAGTACATGGCGGACTTTCAGAAATACGCGGACGAACTCAGAAAAGAACGCCCCAACTTAATAGTCTGCGGGGATTACAACATCTGCCATGAAGCTATTGATATCCATGACCCCGTTCGTAATAAGAATGTATCCGGGTTTTTGCCGGTGGAGCGTGAATGGATCGGCAATTTTATGGGCAGCGGGTTTATTGATAGTTTTAGGCATTTCAATAAAGAGCCCCATAACTATACGTGGTGGAGTTATCGGGCAAACGCACGAAACAACAACAAGGGTTGGCGTTTGGATTATGGAATGGTAAGCAAAAGTCTGGAAGATAGATTAACGCGATGTGTGATTTTGTCCGATGCCAAACACAGCGACCATTGTCCTATTTTACTGGAAGTAGAAGAAATCACAAAAGATTAGGACCGTAAAGTTTTTAGATAGCGTAATTTTGAAACTTCATAAAATTGCGATATGAAATACACCCGAATACCTAATACGGATATTAGAGTAAGCAAACTATGTTTGGGCACCATGACCTGGGGCAGACAGAACAATGAAGAAGAGGGGCATGCGCAAATGGACCTTGCCTTGGACCAAGGAATCAATTTTTTTGATACTGCGGAATTGTATCCTATTCCCGCCAAAAAAGAATTGCAATCCGTTACGGAAGAAATCATAGGGACTTGGTTCAAAAAAACCGGAAATAGGGATAAAGTGGTCTTGGCAACAAAGATCGCAGGCCCCGCCCCTTTCACTAAGTTTATACGAACTACGGGCTTTAGTAAAGATGCTTTGATTACAGCACTTGAAGGAAGTTTAAAACGACTACAAACGGATTATGTAGATCTGTATCAATTGCATTGGCCGGAACGGAACACCAATTATTTTGGACAACGCGGCTATAAAGCTACTGAACCGGATTTTTGGGAGGACAATATCCACCAAGTTTTGGAAACGCTTAGGGACTTGGTGCAAGAAGGAAAAATAAGGAGCATTGGTATTTCCAATGAAACGCCATGGGGAACCATGCGCTTTTTGGAGGAGGCCAAAGTACACCAAAATTTACCAAGGGCAGTGACGATACAAAATCCGTATAGCCTATTAAACCGCCTTTTTGAGGTAGGCTTGTCCGAAATTTCCATGCGCGAAAAAATTGGTCTTTTGGCCTATTCCCCTTTAGGGTTTGGCGTATTAAGCGGAAAATATCTTGGAGGCAAAAAACCTAGGAAAGGGCGGATTACCTTGTTCCCAAACTACAGTCGCTATATTGGGGAAACTGCGGTTGAAGCTACCCAGCGGTATTGGGACTTGGCCAATGCGCATGGCTTATCGTTAACACAAATGGCGTTGGCCTTTGTAAACTCGAGGGCTTTTGTGACCAGTACTATTATTGGGGCAACTACTATGGAACAGCTTCAAGAAAATATTGACAGCATCAATGTGCAATTGTCCGATGAGGTTCTTGAAGGTATTGAAGCCATTCATAACGCCATTCCAAATCCTGCGCCATAAAAGATGGAAGGAAACCAATTCTACTAAGTATGGTATTGGTGCCACCAATGGGTATACTGCTCCGGGAAGTTTACTTTGATGTTAAGGGGACGGTTTTAAAAAGCACCCGTATCCACGTCTTCAATGAATTGTATAACCCCGCCAAAATAGGTTTTCTGGTCATCGTATTGCGAGAGATGGCTGCCATTTGCGCAATGCAAATACCTTCCGTTTTTCACTTCTTTGGACATCCATTCCATATGTTTGGGGTCCATGGTATCATGTTGCGCCCCAATGACCAAGGTGGGTACTTCCAATTCCTTCAACCTATGCTTTACGTCCCAATCCTTTAAGGTGGCATCGCCCGTAATTCCAAATTCGCTATACCCTTGCATATGTACATAAACTTGGTTGTTGGCATGGTTAAGGGCCCGCATTACCGCTTCGGGCCATTCAGTGGGCGGTTTGCGTAGTACATGTTCCGTATAATAATGCTCAAACAAGAGTTCGCCATATCTGGGGTTGGCGTAATCTTTGGCAGCTTCCAAGACCTTTATTTCCTCAAAGATTTCCTTATCCATTTGAGGTCCTAGAACGTCTTGCGCGTAGCTGTTGTATTCCGGTACGCTGGACATCATGTTGGAAATGACAAGCCCTTTTAAATTATCTTGATATTTTAATGCGTACTCCATAGCCAAAATACCGCCCCAAGATTGCCCCAGAAGGTAAAAATTGGAATTGTCCAATCCCAGGGCTATACGCAGCTGTTCAACTTCTTCCACAAAACGTTCCGTCGTCCATAAAGATAAATCATCGGGTTTGTCGCTATAATAAGACCCCAATTGATCGTAGTAGATGTATTCAATTTCTTCTTGCGGAAAATAACCGTCCGCACATTCGTATAGTTCATGGGTCATGCCCGGTCCGCCATGAAGCAGCAAAACTTTTTTAGTGGGATTGTTCCCTACACGTTTTGTCCAGACCTTAAACGTTCCTTTTTCCGTTTCTATAGGGATCATCTTGATGCCCCCTGTGTACTGATCGTCCCTGGTATCAAAGCTTAGGTAAGAAGAGGATTGTTCTTCCGTTGGAGTTGTGGTTTTTTCTTTACAAGAAGTGATAACGAGGATGGAAAAACAGAGCAGTGCCAATCGCATAATAGTGGATTTAGTTTATCCTAAAATAGGGAAATATTTGGACTACCCCCTAAAGAGATTTTGCAGCACGTCTTCAATTTTGGCCACCAATTGCACTTTTATCTTGGTGTTTTTAAGACCAATTTTATTGCTTTTGCTGGCATAGATGGTTTTAAAACCAAGCTTTTCGGCCTCCAAGATGCGTTGGTCTATTCGTTGTACGGGCCGTATCTCTCCAGAGAGGCCTACTTCCGCCGCAAAACAAGTGCCTTTGTCTATCGGCAGGTCAAAGTTGCTGGATAGTATGGCAATCATTACGGCTAAATCTATGGCTGGGTCATCCACGGAAATTCCTCCGGTAACGTTTAGGAATACATCTTTTGTTGCCAATTTAAAACCCGCCCTTTTTTCCAAGACGGCAAGCAACATATTCAAGCGTTTTGCATTAAAACCTGTTGCTGATCGTTGGGGAGTACCATATACTGCGGTACTGACCAAGGCTTGAATTTCTATCAGTAGCGGGCGAACACCCTCTACGGTTGCGGCAATAGCGGTACCGCTTAGGTCTTCATCGTTTTTGGACAGTAAGACTTCGGAGGGGTTGTTTACTTCCCTAAGGCCACTACCTTGCATTTCATAGATACCCAATTCTGCGGTGGAGCCAAAACGGTTTTTTAGGGAACGTAAAATACGGTACACATAGTTTTGGTCCCCTTCAAATTGTAGCACGGTGTCTACCATATGTTCCAGTATTTTGGGACCTGCAATGGTGCCGTCTTTGGTGATATGGCCAACCAATACAACAGGAGTGTTGCTCTCTTTGGCAAATTTGATAAGCTCCGCCGTACACTCCCTAATTTGGGAAATGCTACCAGCGGCCGATTCAATATAGTCCGTATGCAGGGTTTGAATGGAATCTATGACTACCAAATCCGGCTGAACATCCATAATTTGCCGAAAAATATTTTGGGTCTTTGTTTCGGTAAGGATAAAACAAGTTTCCGAGCTAGGATGGATACGGTCTGCCCGCATCTTTATTTGTTTTTGGCTTTCCTCGCCGGACACATATAAGGTTTTAAAAGGGAGCTGTAATGCAATTTGAAGCAGTAGGGTACTTTTCCCTATACCTGGTTCACCACCTAATAGCGTTAAGGAACCTGGCACCAACCCACCGCCCAATACACGATTGAACTCTAGATCTTGGGTATCTAGGCGTATTTCTTTTTCGTTGGTTATGTGGCTTACCAATAGGGGCTTCGCCGTTTTTTGATGTTGGGGCGTGGTGCTTTTCCATGCCTTTTTTTCCTCCTTTTGTACAACTTCTTCCACAACAGTATTCCATTGTTTACAAGAAGCACACTGTCCTACCCACTTAGCGAACTGGGTGCCGCAATTTTGACAAAAATAAGCAGTTTTGGTCTTGGCCATTTACCAATTGGATTTGGCCAAAGATACTGGTTTTCCCTTGTTGTTGGGAACGGATTTTAGTAGCCGAAGTCAGCCTTAAGGGCATCAATCTTTTCCAAGGCCATATCCTTGGTAAGGAAATCGATTTCGTTCATTTGAAACGCTTTTTCAAACGCTTTCTTGGCTTTCTTCGGTTCCCCTATAAGTTCTAGGTACTCCCCTTCAAAATAAAAACCCATCATACTTTCCGGAAATTGTTTTTTGCAGATATTGGATAATGGTTTTAAGGATTCATAATCTTCTTTTTTAAGACAGCCGGCATAAATGGCCATAATATCATTGAGTTCTACTTCCTTTTCAAAACCTAAGAGATTCTCTATCATACCGTACTTGGCATCCAAATAGCCGATGACCGGCTCATTGGATTTTAAAATTTGTTCCCGGTACTCCTTAGGACTAATGGGCCTAAAGAGTTTAAAAATATTATCGAACGCCTTACTAACCCCGTAGGCCGCAATGGAAATATGGTCGGGTTCATCATATTGATCAAAGAAATAATGGATGTTTTCCTTATCTATGGACGCAATAGCGGTATTCATCTGAAGGATTCGCTGGCGGTCTTCCGTAGGTTCTTTTTCCAATACCAAATTGTAGAAAATTTCTTGGTCCAAAGCGGATAACCTGGCCGGGACCCTACTATCCATTTCCGTTGCCAATACAGGGGAAATGTTCAAATAGGCATTGAACAACGATTTATCCTTAAAAAGGAAATAGTTGCCAAAGTTGCCCGTAATGTCATATCCTATGAACATTTTGAAAGGGGCAATATTGTAACTTGTTTCTAGATAGGGAATCAATTCGGTGCCTATAAATTCATAAAATTGTTTGCCTTTCTCCGTTGGTAGCCCTGTAGTTTGCTCAAAATCACAATCCTGCCAGCGCAAGTCGTTTTCGCTTTGATGTATCCCTACAATAATAGCTTCCGGCATGCGGTTATGGGTACTGTAGAACTTGGCATTTGCCACAACATTGTCAAAAAGGTATTCGGCATCCAGCACTACGATAAGCGGATAGGTTTTACTATCGTCATAGTCTTCCGGAAAGTAATAAGAAACGTCCCTACGTTCCTGCAACTTAAAAGATTCAAATATCTCTTTTTCCACTTGCGAGGTCGCGGAAAAGCAAAAAAGTCCAACAAGGACAAGGGTAATTCTTCGCATTTGTTACGCTTTTGATAGCCAAAAGGTTATCTATTTCTGTTCAATAACGGTAAGAGTGCAAAGGATATTGCCCCAAAAAGAACGACCATTAGGGTCTGCGCAATCCACATGATCCAACCATATGCTTTGCCAGAAACCTCAGAAATGTCAAATAAGGATAATGCTGCCGTAACCGCAATTGGGAATGCCCCAATGCCCCCATTGGTAGCTGTCATTGCAAAAGCCCCGGCAATAAAAGCGACCAATAATTGTGAAAAGGAAAGCGAAATAGTTTCGGCAACGGTATATTTTATGACCCAGAACATTGCCACGTAACATCCCCAGATAAAAAGTGTATGTGCAACAAAGGCCCATTTGTTCTTCATTTTAAGAATACTGGAAACCCCATCTAAAAGCCCACTCAGAAAGCCCTTTAACTTTAGGGCGAAGGGAGAGGTTGATTTTTTCATGATTCTGATAAAGGCGAAAAGACCCACGATTCCAGCGGTCAATATTGCCGCGGAACCTACAAGGCCAAAACCATTTTCATCCAAAAAAGAAAGGATGATATCCGTTTGTAAAATTAGTGCGATCGCAATAATAAGGAGTAGCATGATGAGGTCTATGATTCTTTCCGTAACGATAGTGCCAAAACCTTTTTCAAAAGGTACATTTTCATAGGTGGTTAGTGCGGTCGCCCTTAAAAATTCACCGGAACGGGGAATTCCCAAATTGGCAAAATACGAGATGAGGACGATGAACACGTTATTAATCAGCCTTGGACTATACCCTAAAGGCCGTAATAGATAATTCCATCGAATGGCACGGGAAATATGACTAAGGATCCCTATGCCAATGGATAACCCTACCCAAAACAAATTGGCATTGGAAATATAATCCCAAATAGTACGTCTATCTTCTTCTGTGGTTGCGTTATAGGAGTACCATACCAGAAAAAGGCCCAGTGCAATGGGAATGGTAATTTTAAGGATTTTTTTGGTCGATTTTCCCAAAATCAGTTCAATAGATTGGTGGCTTCATTAGGGAACACCAGGGCAGGATTGAAATTCTTGGCTTCTTCCAAAGGCATAAGGCCATAGGTAATAAGAATAAGGACATCACCTACGGCAACCCTTCTTGCAGCGGCCCCGTTCAAGGTAATTTCCCCAGAGCCTCTTGGACCGGGGATGGCATAGGTTTCCAAACGCTCGCCATTGTTATTGTTTACAATTTGGACTTTTTCGCCCCTGATGATGTTGGCGGCATCCATCAAATCTTCATCTATAGTAATACTTCCAATGTAGTTAAGGTCCGCTCCAGTAACCTTTACCCGATGAATTTTTGATTTTACTACTTCTATTTGCATAGCGCAAAATTACTTAATTAAGGGCGATATTGTCTATGAGACGAACATTCTCGGCATAAACGGCAATAAAAGCCCTATAGGTTTTGTTTCTCTGTTTTTTTAAAATCGGTGTTAACGTATCCGTATCCGCAATTTCAAAATATTCCAACTTAAAATATGGTGATTTTTCAAACACGTTCTTCACCCAATCCTTTATATCCAAAGCACTTTCCGTGCCAAACTTGGTTTTGGCAGTTGTTAGCGTTTCATAAATAAAACCTGCCTTTTTTCTGGTAGGGGTAGATAGCCTTTCGTTTCTTGAACTTCTTGCCAAGCCATTGGTTTCCCGTGCAATTGGACAGCCGATTATACGGTAGGGTAATTTTTTGGTCTCTACCAGTTTTTTAATGATCTGCAGTTGTTGAAAATCCTTTTCGCCAAAGAAAGCATTGTCTGGGGCCACGGCATTTAGCAGCAGTTCAACTATAGTCGCTACACCGTTAAAATGTCCGGTTCTATAAGTGCCTTCCATAACTTTTTCCAAGCCATTAAAGTTATACGAGCCAGATACTACCGTACCGTCATAAATACCTTCTTTGGAAGGCGTAAAAAGAAGAATGTTTTTTGAGACGCTTTGTAACAACGCAATGTCTTGCTGTAAATTTTGAGGGTATTTTTTAAGATCCTCTTGGTTGTCAAACTGTGTAGGATTGATAAAAATACTTACGACCACTACATCATTTAAAGAAAGTGCTTTACGGACCAATGACAAATGGCCCTCATGCAAAGCACCCATGGTAGGAACAAAACCAATGGAACGGTTTTTGGTCCTATGCCCCTGTATTGTGGCTTTAAGTTCTTCTTTATGATCGATTACCAGCATAATAACGATAGAAAAGCGTGCAAAAATACCATAAATACTGGTAATCTACATAAATTTTGTATTTTTGCAGCTACGTTTTTTCGGATACACAAAAATTACATTTATGAATGGTAAAAAGATATTGTTTGTATCTTCAGAATTAGTGCCTTACCTCCCAGAGAATCAAGTTTCCTTAATGTCATACGAAGCTCCAAGAATGGTCAACAGTAATGGTGGTCAAATAAGGATTTTTATGCCTAGGTACGGAAACATCAATGAGCGCAGACATCAGTTGCATGAGGTAATCCGTCTAAGCGGTATGAACCTTGTCATTAATGATATGGATATGCCTTTGATAATTAAGGTAGCTTCCATACCAAGGGAGCGCATCCAAGTCTATTTTATAGATAACGAGGAATACTTTAAAAGAAAAGGGACATTTACCGATAAGGAGGGTGCTTTATTTCCTGATAACGACGAACGGGCCATATTCTTTGCCAAAGGGGTAGTGGAAACGGTTAAAAAGTTAAATTGGTCGCCGGACATAATCCATGTCCATGGGTGGATGGCTTCTTTACTTCCATTATACCTAAGGGAGTACTATGCGGATGAGCCCATTTTTGCGGATAGTAAAATTGTGACTTCTGTTTATAATACAGGTTTTGAAGGTCAGCTTGACAGCAAAATGCAAGATAAGATCGCTTTTGATGGGGTAGCCAAAGATAAGATTGAGACATTGGCCGAGCCTGACTATAATAATTTGTTAAAGGTGGCAGTAGATTATTCCGATGCCATTATTTTAGCTTCTGAAGAGCTTTCTGAAGAGTTGACAGGGCATATTGCAAAGTTGGACAAACCGGTTTTACCTTATGTTAGCTTTCAAGAATCTGAAGAAGCTTACACAAATTTCTACAACACGGAAGTATTAAAATAGTCTAAATGATTTTTCGGAAGCAATTGGTTTCGGCATTGGTCGGGACGCTTATAGGTATGGTGGTATTGATATCCTGTGAAACGGAAATCGAGGATACCCTTGGAGACGGTGTAATTGGAGGGGACCCTTTTGTTTCAGACTCCGAAACTTTTGATGTTTTTGCTGTTAATAGACGTGTCACCGCCGTGCAGACCAACAAACTACCAATATATCAATTAGGAGTGTACAATGACCCGGTTTTTGGCAGAAGGGAAGCAAGAATAACGTCACAGCTAAACCTTCCCGGCTTGGCCGGCAATCCTACCTTTGGTAATTTAAGCCAAGCACAGGAAGATGATGCCAATTCAGACGATGAGGATAATACGGTGCCGGAAGAGGAGAAAATAACGGAAGTTTTTCTATATATACCATATCAGTTGGTCCCCAACGGGGATAGGGATGGTGATGGAGTGGATGCGGATTTGGATTTGGATGACACTGACCCAAACAGTGATTCGGATGGGGACGGTATTTCAGACATTGATGAAACCCGTGCAGGTACCAATCCCAATGATAGGGATACGGACGGTGATGGCATAGAAGATGGCGATGATGACGATACTATAGGCAATATCTTTCCAAGAAGCAGGGAGTTGGACAGTATTTTTTCGAACGCAATTAGGGCCACAGGAAACAGGGATGTGGTAGGGACCCAGTTTAATCTGAGAGTTGAAGAATCTGGATTTTTCTTAAGGGATTTAGATCCCAACACCAACTTTGTGGAAACACAAGATTATTTTTCCAACACGGACATTACCAGTTTTACAAGGGAAACACTTTTTGATGGCTCGGTTACCATATCCGATATGGAAACTATTATTTTAAATGAGGAGGATCCGGATACGGAAGTCTTAGAAGCCAATACCGTGCAAACCAGACTTGATCCCGGAATTAGGATAGCATTGGATACCGCTTTCTTTCAAAGAAAGATTTTGGACATGGAGGGCATGCCTGAACTATCCAGTCAAGTGAGTTTTAGTGACTTTTTTAGGGGAGTTCATCTGACTTTAACACCTCAAAACGGTGAAGATTTGTTGCTGCTTTTAGACTTAAGCAGGGCCAATATTACAATTAATTATCAGTTTGAGGATTTTGTGCCAGGCGAGGAAGATGGACAAGCTGGAACAATGGAAACAGCAGAGGGTTCGTTTCAACTCAACTTTTTGGTCAATAATGCCCCGGCAGTAAACGGAAATGCGGTAAATACTTTTATTGATGACCCTTTCCCGTCGGAAATTGAAGATAGTTTGGATAATGATACCAATGTCTCCAGAATTTTCTTAAAAGGTGGTAGTGGGGTGTATGCCGAGATAAATTTATTTGAAGAGGATAACGGTACGACGGTAATCAACCAAATACGTGAGAATAATTGGATTATTAATGAAGCCAATCTGGTTTTTTATATAGACCAAGAAACTATTGGGCAAAATGGAACTTTTGAACCCCCCCGGCTTTTTCTTTTTAATGCGGAAACCAATCAAGCCTTACCTGATTTTCTAACTGAGGTTACTACACCACAAGTAGGTTTTACAAATCCTGTGTTAAACTTTGGTGGTGCTCTAGAGGAAGATGGTGACGGAAGAGGTCTTAGGTATACGGTTCGAATAACGGAATATATTAATGATTTAATTGTTAGAGGTGAGGATAATGTTACCCTAGGTCTTACGCTAACGGCTTCAGATAACAATCTTAATGTAATACTTCCAACCCAAGAAGTGCAGGTTGCTCTTGATGAAAATTCTGACGGAACTGAGGTAGAATTACCGGTTGCCTCCTCTTTAAATCCCTTGGGCACGGTTCTTTTTGGCAGTAATGTTGAACCGCAGAATGAAGGCCAAAGGTTGCGTCTTGAAATCTTTTTTACCGAGGCCAACTAATCAGTTTCGGGAATAAGTATATATTTTTGTTCTTTTTTACGTTGTAATAGTCTAAAAACCCATTAGACGTGGCTTGTGGGTTTTAACTTTGTTATTAACTTCTAAGCTTAGATTATGTGTGGAATAGTGGGCTATATTGGGCACCGGGATGCCTATCCAATAATTATTAAAGGGTTGCAAAGGCTGGAATATAGAGGTTATGACAGTGCTGGCATTGTTCTTTTTGATGGTGAAAGCATGCAACTTTCAAAAACGAAAGGTAAGGTCGAAGACTTAAAGAATAAATCCAAAGCCACAATCTCCACTAACGGTAAATTAGGGCTGGGGCACACCAGATGGGCTACGCATGGGGTTCCTAATGATGTAAACTCCCACCCCCATTATTCCAATTCTGGGGATTTGGTAATTATCCATAACGGAATTATAGAGAATTACGAATCCATCAAGAAAGCTTTGATTGAAAGGGGCTATTCCTTTGAATCCGACACGGATACGGAGGTATTGGTGAATCTTATTGAAGAGATTAAGAAAAAAGAAGGCGTTAAGCTTGGAAAGGCCGTTCAACTTGCCTTAAACCAAGTGGTTGGCGCTTATGCGATTGCGGTTTTTGATCAAAACAAACCCGACGAGATCGTAGTAGCTAAACTAGGTAGCCCATTGGCTATAGGGATTGGCGAGAATGAATATTTCATTGCATCTGACGCTTCCCCTTTTATAGAATTTACCAACAATGCCATTTACCTGGAAGATAAGGAAATGGCAATTATACGGGTTGGAAAGGAAATCAAGCTTCGCAAAATAGAGGATGATGCCATTGCTTACCCAAATATTTTAGAGTTACAACTCAATTTAGAAGAAATAGAAAAAGGGGGCTACGATCACTTTATGCTCAAGGAAATCTACGAGCAACCTAGGGCAATTTTAGACACCTATAGGGGGCGTTTGTTAGCGGACCAAGGACTGATCCGTATGGCGGGAATCGACCAGAACCTAGAAAAATTTCTTAATGCCAATAGGATTATTATAGTCGCCTGCGGAACGTCTTGGCATGCCGGACTCGTAGCAGAGTATATTTTTGAGGATTTGGCAAGGATACCTGTAGAAGTAGAGTATGCTTCGGAATTTAGGTATAGAAATCCTGTGATAACGGAGAACGATGTGCTTATTGCCATATCGCAATCCGGGGAAACGGCAGATACCCTTGCAGCCATTAAAATGGCTAAAGAAAAAGGGGCCTTTGTCTTTGGGGTTTGCAATGTAGTAGGGTCTTCCATTGCCAGGGAAACGCATGCTGGGGCGTATACCCATGCAGGCCCGGAGATAGGCGTAGCCTCTACGAAAGCCTTTACCACGCAAATTACAGTATTGACAATGATTGCTTTAAAGTTGGCCAAGGCAAAAGGGTCACTTTCAGAATCCAAGTTCCATGAATTTTTAACGGAATTGGAAGGCATTCCAGAGAAAGTTGAGGTCGCTTTAAAAACCAATGATGCCATTAGGGAAGTGGCATTGGCATACAAAGACTCTTCAAATTGCTTGTATTTAGGAAGGGGATACAACTTCCCGGTTGCCTTAGAAGGTGCTTTAAAGCTTAAGGAGATTAGTTACATTCACGCGGAGGGTTATCCGGCAGCGGAAATGAAACATGGCCCTATTGCCTTAATAGATGAAGAAATGCCCGTTGTGGTTATCGCGATCAGAAAAGGACATTATGAAAAGGTGGTAAGTAACGTGCAAGAAATAAAATCGAGGAGCGGAAAAATTATTGCAGTGGTCACAGAGGGGGACACTACGGTAAAAAAGATTGCCGATCATGTGATTGAGGTTCCTGAAACCTCAGAACCGTTAAGCCCATTATTAACGACTATTCCATTGCAGTTGCTCTCATATCATATCGCCTTAATGCGCGGTTGTAATGTAGATCAACCGAGAAATTTAGCTAAATCGGTTACTGTAGAGTAACTGTTAAACAAGAAGGATTTTAGAAAAGCTGCCCATAAAGGCGGCTTTTTTTGTTAAATTATCAGTCTAGCAACCATTTTTTTAACGAAAAAGTATTATGCATGCATAATTTTTTTTCATTTTTGTTGTAATGAGATTAAAAAAATGTATATTCCACATCATTTTTTAACATAGATTTAAACTAACATAACGCAAATTCAAATCAAATGAAAAATTTAGTTTTGGCATTTTTTCTGATGCTGGGAGTTTCCTCAATGTCCCAGACCACGGTAACAGGAAAAGTGGTTGATGAAAACGGGGCACCTATACCCGGAACCAATGTATTGGTTATAGGAAAATCCGAAGGGGCCGTCACTGATTTTGACGGTAATTTTACGCTAACATCAACCCTTTCACCCCCATTTACGGTTAGGATAACCAGTATTGGGTTTTCAGAGCGTACAGCAGAAGTAACTGCCAGCAATCAAGTTTTAAACGTGACCCTAGAAGAAGCTTCCACGTTGTTGGATGAGATTGTAATCTCTGCTTCAAGGACACCGGAACGAATTTTTGAATCCCCAGTGTCCGTAGAACGCTTTGGAATCAAAGAAATAAAGAATACGGCATCGCCATCCTTTTACGGTGGTCTACAAAATTTAAAAGGGGTTGATATCAATACGAATAGTTTAACGTTCAACTCGGTTAACACCAGGGGGTTTGCCACTTTTGCCAACAATCGTTTTTTACAGTTGGTCGATGGAATCGATAACCAATCCCCGGGACTTAATTTCGCCTTGGGTAACTTGGTGGGGATTAATGAATTGGATGTGTCCAGTGTAGAAATTTTACCGGGAGCTTCTTCGGCTTTATATGGAGCGGGAGCCTTTAATGGTATTTTGTTTTTGAATGGAAAGAATCCGTTTGATCACCAAGGAATAAGTTTCTATGCCAAAACAGGTCTCACGTCGCAGTTGGCTGCAGGGGATAATGGCTATTACGATTTTGGAATTCGTGCTGCCCATGCCTTTAGTGATAAGTTTGCTGCTAAGGTCAATTTTTCCTTTCTACAAGGTGAGGATTGGCATGCCAATTC
>CALEYA010000032.1 GCA_937926215.1 uncultured Croceitalea sp.
GTACTCGAGGTGGGAATCGAACCCACACTCCCGAAAGAACTGGATTTTGAATCCAGCGCGTCTACCAGTTCCGCCACTCGAGCATAATTTCAAACGGATTGCAAAGCTAAAAAATAATTTTATTTCAAAAAGTAAAATTCGCACATTTATGCTTTAACAACCAAGATTAATTTTTAAATTTGCACCTCCTTTAAAAAAACGCACCTTATTAATTAATTTACAATGCCTTACCAAGTTCCAGAACCTAAAATTTTTGCGTGTACCCAAAGTACCGCACTTGGCGAAAAAATTGCCGCTGCCTATGGTGCGGAATTGGGCAACGTAATTTTTTCTAGGTACAGTGATGGGGAATTTCAGCCATCCTTTGAAGAGTCCATACGTGGAACGCGTATCTTTATTATTGGCTCTACCAATCCCAGTTCTGAAAACCTTATGGAAATGTTGTTGATGTTGGATGCCGCAAAACGTGCCTCCGCAAGACACATTACCGCGGTAATGCCCTATTTTGGTTGGGCCAGACAAGATCGTAAGGACAAGCCTAGGGTGCCCATAGCGGCCAAGCTCATTGCAAAAATGTTGGAAACGGCCGGGGCAACACGGATCATTACCATGGACCTCCATGCAGACCAGATACAAGGTTTCTTTGAAAAGCCCGTGGACCATTTGTTTGGATCTACCCTTTTCTTGCCGTATCTAAGAAGTCTAAATATTGATAATTTAACCATTGCTTCCCCAGATATGGGAGGGTCCAAACGGGCATACGCGTATTCCAAGGCATTGGAGTGTGATGTGGTTATCTGTTACAAGCAACGGGCAAAGGCCAATGTTATATCCCATATGGAGCTGATCGGGGATGTTACCAATAAGAACGTGGTTTTGGTGGATGATATGGTAGATACCGCAGGCACCTTGACCAAAGCGGCAGATTTAATGATGGAACGTGGCGCGTTAAGCGTTAGGGCCATTACAACACATGGTTTGCTATCTGGTGACGCTTATGAAAAAATTGAAAAATCGCAGTTAACGGAATTGATCATCACGGATTCCATTCCTATTGAAATAAAAAGTAGTAAAGTAAGGGTATTGAGTTGTGCGGAACTGTTTGCGGATGTCATGCATAGGGTACACCACAACACCTCCATATCATCAAAATTTTTAATGTAGCTTCGGCTACGCTCAGCTACCGTGGACGTAAAAGTAGTGCACCGAACTGGGCAAAAAGTGAATTATTAATTTTAATTTAAGTAATGAAATCAGTTACGATCAAAGGATCCCAAAGAGAAAGCGTGGGCAAGGTTTCTACCAAAGCCTTACGTAATGCTGGAAAGGTCCCTTGCGTGTTATACGGAGGGGAAAAACCAATGCACTTTTCAGCAGATGAACTATCGTTCAAAAAATTAGTGTATACCCCCAACGCCTATACTGCGGTAATTGAGTTGGAAAGTGGTGAAAAGTTCGATGCCGTATTACAAGATATCCAGTTCCATCCGGTAACGGATAGAATTTTGCACATCGATTTTTATCAGTTGTTTGCGGACAAAGCCGTGACTATGGATATTCCAATACGTTTGGAAGGCAGTTCCCCAGGGGTAAGAAACGGTGGACGTTTGCTTTTTAGAAAAAGAAAACTTTCCATTAAGGCCCTACCGGATTTGTTGCCGGATTTTATCACTATCGATATTTCCAAACTTAAGATCGGTGGAACAATAGCCGTGGAAACATTGCTTAATGATGATTTTACCATTCTACATCCAGAGAGTACTGCCGTGGTGCAAGTGAAAGCTTCCCGTAATGCTATCGAGGATGAGGAGGAAGAAGAAGGAGAAGAAGGTGCAGCTGAAGGCGAAGGCGCTACTGCTGAGGCACCTGCTGCCGAAGGAGCGGAATAAACAATTTCGACCTAAACTATATAGCATCCAAAATCAAGTGGTTTCATTTGATTTTGGATGCTTTTGTATTTTTAGGGAAAATATAACCCGATGTTCCATTGGTTACGCAACCTCTTCCCTACAAAAACCCTTATTTTAAAGGAACCTGATGCTATGAAGAAATTTTTGATCGTTGGTTTAGGAAACATTGGCCCAGATTATGTGAACACCCGTCATAATATTGGTTTCAAAATTCTGGATGCATTGGCAACCCAGGAAGCTATTGTCTTTGGGGATGCCAAATTAGGGGCAGTAGCCACTTTTAAATTTAAAGGAAGAAGCGTGCTTTGCCTAAAACCATCCACCTTTATGAACTTAAGTGGTAAAGCCGTGCGCTACTGGATGGAAAAAGAAGGAATACCACACCAAAACCTGTTGATCATTACGGACGACATCAATTTGTCCTTTGGGACCCTTCGCTTAAAAGGAAAAGGCAGTGACGGAGGCCATAACGGCCTAAAAAGCATTCAGCAACTCTTACAGACCACACAATACCATAGGTTCCGCTTTGGCGTTGGGGCCGATTTTGGAAAAGGAAGACAAGTGGATTATGTGTTGGGGGAATGGAACAAGGAGGAGCAAAACCTACTAAAGGAACGCTTGGAAAAATCCGCGGACCTTATCCGTTCCTTTGTTTTTGCAGGACCCAAGAACACCATGAACCAATTTAACGGTACCTGACGGGTTTACGGAAATCGGTTATAATACGTGTATAAAATATGGATATTGATAAAACAAAATGTAATTTAGCTTTCATCCAAAATGGGGCCGATTACTATCAAAATTAAGCCTTTTTTACTATTAGCATTGTGGAAACGATCCAAGGAATTGCGCAATTCAAATCCAGTACAGCTACGGCCTTGACCATAGGCACCTTTGATGGGGTACACATTGGCCACGGACAGATATTAAAACGCCTCATCAATGATGCAAAAAAAGCAGGGCTCCAATCTGCCGTACTTACCTTTTTTCCGCACCCCAGAATGGTGCTGCAACAAGATTCCGATATTAAACTGCTGAACACCCTAGAAGAAAAAAAGCAGATTTTGGCCAGCATGGGTTTGGACTACCTTATCGTACATCCGTTTACCCAAGAATTTTCTAGATTATCGGCCTTGGAGTTTGTACGGGACAGTTTGGTAAACCATTTAAAGGCCAAAAAAGTGATCATAGGATACGATCACAGGTTTGGGCGCAACCGAAACGCCAATATCACCGACCTGATTGCCTATGGCAACACCTTTGGTTTTGAAGTGGAGGAAATTCCCGTTCAAGAAATAGACGAGGTCTCCGTAAGTTCTACAAAAATCAGAAATGCGCTAATTTCTGGGGATATCAGCACCGCCAACACCTATCTTGGTTACCGCTATATGCTTACGGGCACCGTAATGAAAGGAAAAGGACTGGGGCGGGAAATTGGGTTTCCCACCGCCAATATTGCCATTGCGGAGCACTACAAACTAATTCCGCAAAACGGCGTGTATGTAGTAACCGCAGCGTATAAGGGTCATGTTTTACATGGAATGATGAACATTGGGTACAATCCTACAGTTGAAGGTAAACTCAAGAGCATGGAAATCCATTTTTTTGATTTTCAAGAGGATTTATACGGAAAAACCGTTCAAGTACAATTTGTAAAGAAAATTAGGGACGAGCATAAATTTGATTCCGTAGAGCTGCTACGCCAGCAATTGGAAAAAGATAAGCGTACCTCATTGGAACTACTAGCTTCTACCTGATGCAACACTTCTTTTTTAAGCCAATAGATAATGCCCAACTTATAGTTTTTAGGGTGCTTTATGGGGTATTGGTTTGCGCGGAGTGCTTTGGGGCCATTGCTACGGGCTGGGTTAAAAAAAACCTTGTAGACCCTAAGTTTACCTTTAGTTTTATTGGTTTTGAATGGCTACAGCCCCTACCGGGGAACGGTATGTACTTCTACTTTACCGTAATGGGAATCCTGGGCATCTTGATTACCATAGGCTATAAATATCGTTACAGTGCCTTGGCTTTTGCCATTTTGTGGACCGGGGCCTATTTGATGCAAAAAACGTCCTATAACAACCACTATTATTTGTTGCTGTTGCTTGCCTACATCATGGCCTTTTTTCCGGCACACCGCAACCTGTCCTTAGATGCTAAAATCAATCCCAAGATAAAGACCGATGTCATGCCCAATTATGTGCGATGGGTTATTATTGCACAACTTTTTATCGTCTACACCTATGCTTCGGTAGCCAAACTGTATGGCGATTGGTTGGATTTTAGCATTATTGATTTGTTGATGCAAGGCAAAAAGGACTATGCCCTAATCGGCGATGTATTACAGCAAAAATGGGTGCATAAGGTCATTGGTGTTTTCGGGATTCTTTTTGACCTTCTCATCGTGCCCGCTTTGCTATGGAAACCCACCCGGAAAGTTGCTTTTGCGTTGTCCGTGTTTTTCCACCTCTTTAATAGCATCGTATTTAGAATCGGTATTTTTCCTTACCTCTCCTTGGCCTTCTGTTTGTTTTTCTTTGAACCAAAAGAGGTACGCAAATGGTTTTTAAGAACGAAGGAAATCATTATCCCCAAAAAATTGCTGCTCCCAAAATATCCTGCTTTTCTCCTTTCGGTCTTGGGTCTTTATATGTTGGTGCAACTGCTACTTCCCCTGCGCCACCATGCCATAGAGGGAGATGTGCTATGGACCGAGGAAGGTCATCGCCTAAGTTGGCGCATGATGCTCAGGAGCCGCGGCGGAACAAGCCGTTTTAAAGTGGTAGATAAAGCAACACAGGAAATCACCCAAGTAGACCTGGACCAATACCTCACCAAAAAACAGCGTCGAAAAGTGGGGGCCTATCCAGATTTTATTTGGCAATTTGCCCAACATTTAAAAAAGGAATACCAACAAAAGGGACAAGACATTTCCGTATTTGTAACCAGCTATGTACAGGTCAATAAAAGCAAGCGCCAACTTCTTATAGATCCCAAAACGGACCTCGCTGCCGCTCCATGGGACCACTTTAGGCATAATGAGTGGATATTGCATCGAGAGTAAACTACCTGGCGGCAGGACCGTCTGCCCGGCGGAAAAGCCTTGGAGTATTATACCCTTTAGCGATGCCAATACAGGTTTTGGCAATTGCACTGGGATTTTCCGTATGCTTTTCACTGGAGTCAATTTGTTTCTTTAGGAATTCTTTTGATTAAATTTGCACCCTAAAATAAAGACCATGCTTCAGCTTCAACAGATACGGGAACATAAGGATGCTTTTGTGGTAGCGCTACAAAAAAGAAACCTGGATGCAGAAAGCATGCTGTCCCAAGTTTTGGAATTGGATGAAAAACGCAGGGGTCTCCAAACCCAATTGGACGCTACTTTGGCGGAATCCAACAAACTCTCCAAAGAAATTGGGCAGTTGTTCAAAAGTGGCAAAGCGGCCGAGGCCAACGAACTTAAAGCCAGAACCGGGGATTTAAAGGAGGCTTCCAAAAAAATGGGGGATGATTTAGATGCTACGGCAGCTGAGCTTACGGAATTGCTATACCAAATTCCTAATGTACCCCACCCCGCTGTGCCAAAAGGGAACTCTGACGACGATAATGAAGAGGTTTTTAAAGAAGGGGACATTCCCCAATTGGTGGCAGGTGCCTTACCCCATTGGGAACTGGCAAAAAAATATGATATTATCGATTTTGAGTTAGGGGTCAAGGTCACCGGTGCCGGTTTTCCTATATACAAAGGCAAGGGAGCGCGACTTCAACGTGCGCTTATCAGCTATTTTTTAGATAAAAATACGGAGGCCGGATATACGGAAATGCAAGTACCCCATCTGGTCAACCAAGCTTCCGGTTATGGAACCGGGCAGTTGCCGGACAAGGAAGGACAGATGTACCATATTACCGCAGACGACCTCTATTTAATACCGACTGGCGAGGTTCCCATTACCAATATTTTTAGGGACAACATCGTTAAAAAAGAAGATTTTCCCATCAGGTATACGGGCTATACCCCATGTTTTAGAAGGGAGGCCGGCAGTTACGGGGCGCATGTGCGCGGTTTGAACAGGCTGCACCAATTTGATAAAGTAGAAATCGTTCGGGTAGAACATCCGGAG
>CALEYA010000033.1 GCA_937926215.1 uncultured Croceitalea sp.
GAAAGCCGTGCAGGTGGAGAAAACCAAGCCCAGACCGGTTTTTAAGATTGGAGATCGTGTTCGCATGTTCGATGGTAAGGCCATTGGGAGTATTGATAAACTGGAAAAGAACAAGGCCGTAGTAAATTACGGTATGTTTACCACCAATGTAGGTGTGGAGCAATTGGAATTGGTGGAAGCCAAGAAGTAATTTTTAAGATTACTGACCAAATCCTAAATAAGGTTATGAAACAATGGAAGAGCACAAAAAAATTATTCTTTTTGATGGCGTTTGCAACCTCTGCAATAGCGTGGTGCAGTTTGTAATCAAAAGGGATACTGCGGACAGTTTCCGTTTTGCGGCCTTACAAAGCGCTATAGGGCAGCAACTCACTTTGGAACGGGGGATAGACACCACTAAGATTGATTCCATTGTTGTCATCGACCCTAACGTTGCCTATTATATCAAGGCGGATGCTGCCTTAGAAATCGGAAAAGACTTAAAAGGTTATCGTACACTTTCAAAACTACTTTCTATCCTTCCAAAAGGAGTAGGAAATTTCGTATACGATTTTGTGGCACAGAATCGATACCGCTGGTATGGTAAACAAGAGGCTTGCATGGTCCCTACACCTGAGTTACGGGCGAAGTTTTTATGGTAGCACTTCTCGATACGATTTCGTTGCATGAAATCACTCGAAGTCCCCATCATTTTGTACGAAATCACTCGAAGTCCCCATCATTTTGTGCGAAATCACTCGAAGTCCCTATCATTTTGCATGAAATCACTCGAAGTGCCCATCATTTTGTACGAAGTCACTCGAAGTCCTGTCATTTTAAATTATTCAATATAAAATCCAGGGTAGTATTGGTATTCAATTTTTGTTGAAAAGACAAGCTTTGGTGTTTGATGGGAGTTGCCAAGCCCAATTTTTTTAGGTATCGCATGTCGTCTTCCATATCCAAACAGACCTTGCCGGACAATAGGATGTCCAGACTTTCTTCCCTCTTATACCTTTCGTATATTTTTCGTAGACCACTTAAGTAGAGTCGGTCTTTGGTAAACCCACCGCCCCTATGGGCCCTAAGGGTAATGCTATAGGCTTCGTGTTTGTTCAATTTGTATTGCCCGTGGATCAGATCAAAAGTATCCACAAAACTGTATCCTTTTATCAAACTATCGGAGGCGATGACCCGGTACGCCAATTCTTTAAGCCTTTTAAGGGTAAGCGCGCCGCCCATATATTCACTAAACACGGCAAGCCCTTCTTGGGTTTCCACATTTTTGGGCAATCCGTTGGAAAAAACCTTAAGCGGTTGTGCTATGCCATTAAAGGTAGTCACCAAATGGACCCCGATCTCATGGTTGGCCAAGGTGAGCAATTGGTTTTTGCTGAACCTGGTGTTTTTCTTGATATAGAGGGTTTGTGTACTATTGCTTACCATAGCGTCTGCCGCTATATTGGTGGAGAATTTGATATGCAAAGGAAAATCATACCGTTGTATGAATTTTTCAAAATACTGTTTAGCTTCTTCCGGGGTATGCACTTTTTCCATGTCACTGGAATCCGGTTCATTGGCATAATGGAGAATAAAACGGGCATTTTGGACGTCTTTTTCCGTTGGGGTTCCAAAAACCCGTAAGGAATTGTAATAAAAGTGTTTTCCGCGACCTATAGTTTCAATGCATTGCACCATATTGGCGTAATGGTAAATTACGTCTTGGTAAAACTTACGCAAGTTGTCATCTTGGATCCGTTCCAAACGCTGCGAAAAGAACAAGCGATGCAACTTGTAGGGATTGAACTTTAATTTTGGATATTTAAAATTGGGTTCCAGGGCATACTTGGAAGCAAAAAAGCGTTGTTTTTCCTTTTCAATATTCAAGGGGTTGATGTAGGCCAATAACTCTATCCGCTTTACCAAACGGTCTAGATTGGCATCAATTTCAAAAAGCTCTGGGTATTCCAGTTGTAAAGTAACAAGTTCCTTGGACTGAATCATTTGGATTGTTGAAACGCTTTGGACTGCAAAGGTATCAAATCTTTTAACTGTTGTTCTACTGCCATAACGACTTCTGGATAGCTAATCCCGGTAAGTTCATCACAATAGATTTTGGCAATCTCCGTAGCCAAAACCAAGGTGTTGGGGAAATTTTTGGTGATATACTTTAAAAAATATCCGTTCCCTTGAAAGGTGTCATTGATCAAAGCGGTTTGGGGAAGTCCATAGGGTAAGGCAAGATTCCCCAGCTTGGCAGCCCATTCCTGGGCAAATCTACCAAAACGGGAATTATCGATGTTTTTGGTGCCCAGGTTCCAACTAGGTACTGCCCTATCCCAACGTTTCCAGTTATAACTGTGCATATCAAAAACCAATACCTTTTGGTACTTTTCTTCCAATTTCCCCAATAACGCTTGGACTACTTTATAAAAGTTACGGTGTTTTTCCAAGCTTAGTTCCTTTTCAAAATCCGATATCGGGGTTTTCCAAAGCTGTTTGCCCCAGGCATCTGAATAAATGGCGGTTTCAGGAGGACGGTTCAAATCGTATTCAAAACGGCTGTCGCAGCCCGCAATTACTATAGGATGCGATTGTACCATTTGTTTGGTGCACGGATCTTCTTCATACCAGCGTTCGTATTCCGTATGAAGGCAATGCTCCCAAAGCGAATGCCTGAACTGGTGCCCGTCATGCACGGCACCACAAACATACGGCGCGTAGTGTTCTATTTTTAGGGTAAAGGAATAGTCTTCCGAAACGGCTTCAAACCGTTCTTCTTTTGCGATAAGGTCAATAATGCTATGTACGGCAAGCCTACGCATTGGCCACTTCATTCCGTAAGCGCGACCTTCTGTTGAAGGCCTCCAGCTGGTCCAACACCTTACTTTCTACAAAATCGATGACTTTGCACTGTATCTTGGTCTTGTACACCTTGTTCATATAGGTAACGCCTCCCGGAGACATGACGTTTACCTCTACCAGTTTCCCACCGATGACATCGATACCCACAAAATAAAGTCCGTCCTTCACCAATTTTGGTCCAATTTGCTTGCACAGCGCTTTTTCTTCTTTGGTAAGACTGTGTTTGGCAACGGAGCCGCCTGCGGAAACATTGGAGCGATGATCGTCGTTTCCCGGTATCCTTTTCATGGCACCAATAGGCTCCCCATTCAGCAAAAGAATACGGACATCCCCTTGGTCAGCACCTTTAATATATTCTTGAAGTATAACATAGTTAGATGTTCCATCTGAATTAGTTACATAAAAATCCAGCAAGGATTTTATATTAGACATTGCCGATTTTTCAATCAAGATAACCCCAGAGCCCCCAAAGCCGTTCAAAGGCTTTAGAATCATTTTGTCCGCGGCCGATTCCTTGATTTGTTTGACCAGATAGTTCTTGTTTTTGGATACGTGGGTTGTTGGTATGATGTTGCTATGGCTATCCCCAAAAGCAGCGGTATATAGTTTGTTGTTCGCTTCCCGAAGGCCTTGAAGCGAGTTCACGATAAACACATCATCCTTAACCGAATCCAAAAAATTAAGCATAATGGGATCCAAAGGCGGGTTCGCCCGCATAAAAATCACGTCAAAACCGGCTAAAGGAAGCATTTCTTCCCTAAGTTCGGCCTGTTTATAAAAAGTTTTTAAGTTACTGGAAACCTTGTCCATTCGTTTAATAACGGTGCAAAAGGCATTGGTGACACTATTTCTTATCGTTAAGTTTGCGGGGCTGCAAAGGGCCACGCCGTGGTTTCGCTTGACACATTCATGGATCAGGGCTAAACTGGTATCGTTCTCTGGGTCAATGTCCTCCCATGGATACATCAAAAAACAGATATTCATAGTATTTCATAGTTTAAGTGAGCAAGAAGATACGAGTTGTATCCATTCAAGTCAAATAAAGTACGTACGATATCCGTAAATCCGTAAAAAAAGAAGGTGATTTGTTATTTGACCTCATCCAAATGGTCGTCCCAATGCTTTGGTTTGGGTTTGCCGAATTTCCCTACGGACTTGGCTACCAAGGCCGCTACCGTAGCGTCACCAGTGATGTTCACTACCGTTCGGAACATATCCAAAGGCCTATCCACCGCAAAAATCAAAGCCAAACCAATGGCCAGCTTTTCTGGAGGGAAATTCACGGATTCCAAAACAATGACGAGCATCACCATTCCGGCCCCAGGTACCGCGGCCGTTCCAATGGAGGCCAAAAGAGCAGTTAAGACAATGACGAGCTGTTCCGACAACGGAAGGTCAAATGCCAAGGCTTGTGCAATAAAAACCGCTGCTACGCCTTGGTAGAGGCTGGTGCCGTCCATATTGATGGTCGCTCCCACGGGCAATACAAAACTGGACACTTCTTTATCCACCCCAATATGCTCCTCAACCCTTTCCATGGTTACGGGTAGCGTTGCCGCACTTGAACTGGTGGAAAAAGCCAGCAATTGCGCTGGACTCATTTGTTTTAAAAACCAAAATGGATTTTTCTTGGTAAAAACGGCTACTAAAATGCCGTAAAACACAATCATTATCAACAGTCCCAAGACTACTACCCCTGCATATTTCAATAGGGCAACCAATAATTCTGGATCTCCTGCGGATACCACCACATTGGCCAAGAGCGCAAATACGGCAAAAGGGGCGGTGAGCATGATCAGATCGACCATTTTAAGGACGACATCGTTTAGGGAATCAAAGAAATCCTTGAGGGGTTTGGCCCGTTTTTCGCCGATCAGCAATATAGAAATCCCAAGGAATATGGTAAAAAAGATGACTTGCAGCATCAATCTGTTATTACTCATTGCCGCTATGGCATTATCTGGCACCATATCTTCCAAAAATTGCAAAGGTCCTTTGGATTTCTGCATGGAGGCCGTTTTTAATTTGGAGGTCACCCCACTATCGTTCACGTAAGTGTCCGTAAGTTTTGTGATGGTTTCTTCAGAAATTCCATCACCTGGCTGGATGATGTTTACCAAAAGTAATCCTAATATTATGGCCACCAAGGTGGTACACATATAAATGGCAATGGTACGGACCCCGATGTTCCGAAACTTGGAAATGTCCTTTAAATCTGAAATTCCTTTGACAAGGGATGCCAATATCAAGGGAATGGCAATAAGTTTTAAAAGTTTTACAAAGATGGTTCCCAAGGGTTTGATCCAGTTGGAAACAAAAGTTTCCCCACCTGCTACCCCGGTCATAATGTAACCAAAAACAAGTCCCAAAACCATCCCAATCAGGATTTTCCAGTGTAATTCCAATTTACGCATAGTCAAAATTTATGCGGTAAGATAGCACTTAAAGCAAGAATATCGAAATGGAAGTATCGTGGATAGTCGTGCTATAACTTGTTCGTTCTGGCCAACAAACTATAGTCCGCCAATACCAACGCGGTCATAGCTTCTATGATAGGAACGGCCCTAGGGACCACACAAGGATCGTGGCGTCCTTTACCTTGGGTCTTTACCATTTCCCCTTCTTTATTGATGGTTTCATACCCTTGTAAAACCGTGGCAACGGGTTTAAAAGCAACATTGAAGTAAATATCCATTCCGTTGGAAATACCTCCTTGCACACCACCGCTTAGATTTGTCTTTGTGGTGCCGTCTTCATTGTATTGGTCGTTATGTGTGCTGCCTTTCATGGTCACTCCGCCAAAACCACTGCCATATTCAAAGCCCTTTACGGCATTGATACTCAGCATGGCCTTTCCCAGCTCTGCGTGAAGTTTATCGAAAACCGGTTCGCCTAAACCAACGGGGACATTTTGCACCACGCAACTGATCACGCCACCAATGGTATCGCCTTCTTTTTTAATGGATTTGATATAACTCTCCATTTCCGCAGCCATTTTTGGGTCCGGACAACGAACGGGATTGTTCTCAATTTCATTAAAATCAAGTTCCTGATAGTTTTTCTCCATTTTTAGGGCGCCAACTTGCGAAACAAAGGCCGTAATCTTGACATCGGCAAGCATTTGTTTGGCAATGGCCCCTGCAACGACCCTACTGGCCGTTTCCCTAGCAGAACTGCGTCCACCGCCGCGGTAATCCCGAAACCCATATTTTTTATCGTACACATAATCGGCATGCGATGGTCTGTAGGAATCTTTAATATGTGAATAGTCCTTGGATTTCTGATTGGTATTATGAATGGCGAACCCAATAGGCGTTCCGGTAGTTTTCCCTTCGAACAGCCCGGAATAGATTTCTACGGTGTCCGGTTCCTTACGTTGGGTAACGATGGCGGACTGTCCCGGTTTCCTTCTGTTCAGTTCATTTTGTATGGCCGCTATATCCAAGATGATTCCTGCAGGACATCCGTCAACAATACCGCCCAAGGCCCTACCATGGGATTCCCCAAAGCTTGTCAATCTAAAAAGTGTTCCAAAAGAATTGCCTGCCATAACGCTTGTTTGTAAGCTGTCAAAGGTAATTTTTATCCTGCTTATAGAAAAGCACTTAAAGATTTGGAAACATTACCGCCTGTTTCTGTCATTTATTTAACATTTAGCTCAGGAACACTTGATATCTAATTGACCTGTAACATGCCGATTAGCATTTATTTTGTTCTTAAAATTGGCCGCCTTGAAAAAAAGAAAACTGGAACTTGTCGTTATCTCCGATGTCCATCTAGGGACATATGGTTGTCATGCCGAAGAGTTACTGACTTATCTGAACAGCATACAACCTAAAAAATTGGTGCTTAACGGCGATATTATCGATATCTGGCAATTTAAGAAACGGTACTTTCCTCCTTCGCACCTTAAGGTACTTCGAAAGATACTGGGAATGGCTTCAAAAGGAACCGAAGTCTATTATATCCCAGGGAACCATGATGAAATGCTTCGAAAATTCGCCCCTACTACCATGGGACACGTACATATTCTTGATAAATTGGTGTTGCCGCTTGATGGAAAAAAAGCTTGGATTTTTCATGGCGATGTTTTTGATGTGAGCATCCAGAATGCCAAATGGCTCGCCAAACTAGGGTCTTATGGATATGACCTCCTTATTTTGATTAACCGATGGGTCAATAGGTGCCTGCTTTATATGGGCCGGGAACGCTATTCCCTATCCAAGCGTATAAAGAATGGTGTTAAAGGAGCTGTGAAATACATACACGATTTTGAGCGAACCGCAGCGGATTTGGCCATAGAAAACCATTATGATTATGTTATCTGTGGACATATCCATCAACCAAAAAAGGAGATTTACACCAATAAGGATGGAAAAACGACCTACCTAAATTCTGGGGACTGGGTCGAAAACTTAACCGCCCTTGAATATTCGTTCAAGCGTTGGCGCCTGTATCGGTATAACCACGACAAGCTATCCCCTTTCTTTGCAGATGATGTAAAGGAAATGGATATGAACGAATTGATCGCGTCCATAACGGACGATTCTGAACCAAGGGAGGAAAAACAGCATCCAAAGCAAGCAAAGGCCTAAGTACTTTAGGTCAAAAGGGCTTGTCGCAAGATGCTAACAGGATGTAGGGCAGTTCTTCCCGTGCCGTCCATAATTTGGTGTCTACAACTCGTTCCATTCGCCGCAATAAGGGTTTTTTCAGCTGATTTTCGTACTGCCGGGAAAAGTTTAAGCTCCCCAATGGCCATACTGGTTTTATAATGTTCCTTTTCATACCCAAAAGAACCCGCCATGCCACAACAGCCCGATGGAATAATAGAAACCTTATAATTCTGGGGTAAATTGAGCACGTCAAAAGTTACTTTTTGGTTGGATAAGGCCTTTTGATGGCAGTGCACATGGATTTTGACTTCTTTGGCCTCAGATGTGAATTGCTGGGACGTAATTTGACCCGATTCAATTTCCTTTGCCAAAAACTCTTCTATGAGAAGGGCTTGCGCGTTTAATTTCTGTTGAAGGGCAGTATCCTTATGAAAACGTTTGTACTCGTCCCTAAACGTAAGAATAGCCGATGGTTCCAAGCCGATGATAGGCGTTCCCGCTTCTAAAAATGGTTTTAATTTTTCCAGATTCTCCAATGCCAAGGATTTGGCTTCCTTTAAAAAACCTTTGGAGATATACGTTCGTCCACTTTCGGCATAAAAAAGCTGTACCTCATACCCTAAACCGCAGAGCAGGAACAGGGCATCGGTTGCCATGTCAACATCAAGGTATTTACTGAATTCATCCAAATAGAAAATCACTTTTTTGTTGGATTCAACAAACTGATTTTTATACTCTTGAAGTATTTTATCGAAATTAACACTATACACCTTTGGCAAGCTTCGTTCTGGAGCGACACCGGATACTTTTTTTAGTAAATCGCTCAGAAAAGGTGCTTCATAAATGGCATTGGTCAGTTTGGAAACCTTACTTCCCAAGGCATTGGATTTTGTGCTGTTGGCAAACAGTTTGGAGCGAAAAGTATAGCCATTGCTTTCTTGATATTGGTATAAAAATTCCGCTTTTAGCGTAGCGATATCAACATTACTTGGACATTCACTGGCACAGGCCTTACAGCTTAAGCAGAGATCGAAGACCTCCTTTAATTCTTTATGGTCAAACTGATTGGGTTTCTGGGAATTGGTAAGGAATTCCCTTAGTGCATTGGCCCTGCCCCTAGTGGTATCTTTTTCATTTTGGGTAGCGTGATAGCTGGGGCACATTCCCCCTTTCATATGGTGGCTTTTACGGCAATCCCCACTACCATTGCACTTTTCGGCAGCTTTTAAGATGCCCTCACTGTCCGAAAAATCCAGTAAGGTGTCAACTTTTGGCTCTTTTCGATCTACTTCGTAACGCAGGGACGCATCCATGGGATAGGCATCCACAATCTTACCTGGATTAAAAATATTCAAAGGGTCGAATGCGGTTTTTATGCGTTTTAATAGGCTGTAGTTGGTTTCGCCCAGCATTAAGGGGATAAACTCTGCCCTAACGATACCATCCCCATGTTCCCCACTAAAACTGCCTTTGTATTTTTTGGTGAGTTTGGCCACATCGGTCGTTATGGCCCTAAAAAGTTTGACGTCCTCGGAATTTTTAAGGTTTAAGATAGGCCGCAGGTGCAACTCCCCTGCTCCTGCATGGGCATAGTAGACCGCACTTTGTTGGTAACCCTCCATAATTTGGGTAAACTCCCCAATAAAATCCTTTAAATCCTCCAGGGCCACTGCCGTATCTTCAATACAGGCCACGGCTTTTTTATCACCCACCATGTTGCCCAAAAGCCCCAAGCCCGCCTTGCGCAGTTCAATGGCCTTTTGGATATCCGCGCCATACAACACGGGGCTAGCATAGCTAAGTCCCGATTTTGCAATGGTCTTTTGCAATTTTTTGATTTCTTTTTCCAATTCCGCTTCGGTGGAAGCTTTGAGTTCCAGCATCAAAATTGCGGCGGGGTCTCCGTCTACAAAAAAACGATTGGCCAACTGCTGTCGGTTGTTTTTGGTGCAGTCCAAGATTACCTTGTCCATCATCTCGCAAAGGTGTAGGGTATGTTCCATGACCGGCGCAACATCACTCAAGCAATCTTCTAGACTATGGTAGTGTGTAGCCACCATTGCCGCATGCCGTGGCGGTAAATCGTCCAATTGCAAGGTGATTTCCGTAGTTAGGGCCAAGGTACCTTCGCTTCCGGAGAGTAACTTACACATGTTAAATGCTGGTGCCGTATCATCAAAGACCGCACTGTTCAAAAGCTCATCCACGGCATATCCCGTATTTCTGCGATGAATCTGCGGTTTTGGAAATTCTTTGGTTATTTCCGCCGCAATTTCAGTATCGGAAAGTTCTTTTAACACGGTGGCGTATAGTTTTCCCTCCAATGTAGATTCCGTGCTTTTCTTCTTAAAGCATGTCGGGTCCATTTCCGTAAACAAGGCCTCACTACCGTCGGACAAAATGGTTTTCATGGAAACCACCTTATCACGTGTAACCCCATATTGGATGGATGTCGTCCCAGAGGAGTTATTTCCCACCATTCCCCCAAGCATACATCTATTTGAGGTAGAGGTATTTGGACCAAAAAATAAACCGAATGGTTTTAAATACCGATTGAGCTCATCACGTACTACCCCTGGTTCTACGATGACTTGTTTCTTTTCTTCGTCAAGATGGAGGATTTGCGTAAAATACTTAGAGGTATCCACTACGATCCCTTCGCCAACACATTGGCCAGCCAAGGAAGTCCCCGCAGTCCTGGGAATTAAACCAATGTGGTTCTTCGATGCAAATTGTACTAAAATCTTTAAATCTTCCACTCCTTTTGGATAGGCTACTGCCAATGGTATTTTGCGGTAGACAGATGCATCGGTAGCATAGAGTGCTTTGGTGAGTTTATCGTCCAGCACATCGCCGGACATGGTCTTGGAAAGCTGTAAAAGTGACGATTTATCCAATTTGGAACAATTTTTGGGCTTCGGGTTGGGTTATATAGAATAATCAGAACAAAACTATTCTTAATTTTGAACTTAAAGAACAACTTATGAAGATTACCACGATTTTTACGACACTTTTGTTTTTTACAACAATGCTGGTGGGTGCCCAGAACATCTCCGAACACACCCTTGGTTTGCGTTTGGGGGATAGCGACGGTTTTGGTGCGGAGATTTCGTACCAAAAATCGATTGGCAGGTACAATCGTGCCGAATTTAACCTTGGATGGCGTGATAGCCGGGAGTTTGATGCCTTTAAACTAACAGGGGTTTACCAATGGGTGCGCAACTTGGACGGAGGTTTTAATTGGTACTATGGTTTTGGAGGCGGCTTGGGTAGCGCGGATTTTGAAAACGTACCCAATAACAGTAGACTTAGCGACGATAATGACGGATTTTTCGTTTTTGCCGCTGGAAACTTGGGTATTGAGTATGATTTTGATATTCCTTTGTTGATATCCATAGATATACGTCCAGAAATAGGGCTTATCGGCTTTGATGGTTTTGATAACGATTTTCTATTTGATTTTGCATTAGGGCTGCGGTATCAGTTTTAATACGGTTCGCTTACAATACATTAAAAAGTGTTTGGCTTGGTCAAGCACTTTTTTTTTGGGCATCAATTATGACTACCTTTGCCCAAAATTTTTAATTATGTTGAAAAAATTAACAACACTATTCATCGTTGTTCTTGTAGCATCTTGTGGAACAACGCCTGAAGGTTATGTGGTAAATGGGGAATTGCGGGGCGATTTGGAGAATGGCACCCAAGTCTTTCTTAAAACTACGGATTCGGTTTCGCGGGGTCTGGTAGAAGTTGATACCACTACTATAGAAAATGGGGCTTTCACCTTCACCGGGAAAAACGCCATTCCTAAAATGTATTATCTATTTTTTGATGGTGTACGCGGAAGTGCGCCCATTATCTTGGAGAACGGTACCATTTCCTTTATGGCACAAAAAGATAGTTTGGCATTTTCTATGTTAAAAGGTACGGAGCAGAACGAAATGTTCATGACGTATTTGGAGGAATCCCGAAGGCTAAGTTCCATGTCCCGCTCCATGAATGAGGATTTTGGACGGGCGAGGGCCGAAAAAGATACGGCCATGATGGAATCCTTACGTACGGAGTATTTGGAACTGCAAGACAAGGCCAAGAATTATGAAATAGAATTCGTTAAGGAAAACCCGAATGCCTTAATCGCTGCATTGATATTGGACAAGGTGGTTTCTACCAAATCACTTCCCTTGGAAGAGGTTGAGGAATTGTATAAGACCTTGACCCCAGAGATTAAAGAGACCAAACCGGGGAAACGAATTAAAGATCAAATAAAATTGCTTAAAGTAACTGCCGTTGGTTATGCCGCGCCAGACTTTTCCGCCCCTACACCGGAAGGAAATATCCTAGCTTTAAATGAGGTGAAGGGAAAAGTGACCCTTATCGATTTTTGGGCCGCATGGTGCAAACCATGTCGCGCGGAAAACCCGAATATCGTATCGGTCTATGAAAAGTATAAGGACAAAGGCTTGAACGTAGTTGGGGTTTCCTTGGATAGAAAAGCCGAGGATTGGAAAAAGGCCATTGCCGATGACGGTTTGGCTTGGAACCATGTGAGCAACTTGCAACATTTTCAAGATCCTATCGCCCAATTGTATGGAATCAATGCGATACCCGCAGCATTTTTGTTGGATGAAAATGGCGTGATTGTCGCGAAGAACCTAAGAGGCCCAGCCTTAGAGGCAAAGGTTGCGGAATTACTAAATTAACCCTTGGGGACAGCATACAAAAAAAGCCCTTGACATAAGGTCAAGGACTTTTTTATCTGCCATAGTTATATGTTTAGAAACTGTTCTGCAGGTCATCAAATTCACCGATGACCTGGGCCGTCTCGTGTATTGTAACTTCTCCGAATACATTGACCCGGTTGTTGTTGCCAACAAATTCAATAGTAGCATTTTCTTCAAGGATGATATTGCCGTAGTGCGTAAAATCACCATCCATTCTAAAAGTCGCATTCTTACCGACAACAATATCCCACGGCCTCCAACTTCTTGAGGTTACCAAGCTGCCCCTGACCTCAAAAATGGCATCTTCAAAAATAGAAAGTCGACCTGCAATTGCCCAACTACCACATAATAGCAATTTTCCTTGCACATTAACCAGCCAAAACCGTCTGGTACCGCTAAAGGCCAAACTTTCGTTTTCTCGAACGCCTAAATTAACAATACCGGTATACTCGGGAGCATTTTCACATACCGCCTCCAGATTTGGCGTAGGTCTATTCATTTTTATGATTTGTAGGCCGTTTCTGCCTGAGGCGGCATAAATATAATCGCCTTTGGAAGCCACATAATTAATGGACCCTTCCAATTCTACTACCCCTACGGTATTAATGGATTGTTGTTCATCTTCGGATACGCTCAATCCCGCTCCACCATTAGCCATAAGGATAACACCTTCATTGAACGCCGTTGCATTGGTTACAATATCTGATTCTACTACCCCATTTGGGTTCACGGAAATGGGAATGTATTCTTGCAAGGTCCCCGTAGTAGCGTCATAGACACCTGTTCCGTTTCTACCTTCTGCAACTAGGATACGATTGTCCATAAAGTCCAGCGTACGTCTATCGGCGGTTCTAAAATCGGAATCTATGGCTATTTGAGCTGTTTCCTGTAGGTTACTGTCCAGGATCCGTACCCCTGTACTGGCATCTAAAACCATATTGGTGCCATTTTTAGAAGCTACAGATCGTAGATCGGAAAATGGAGCCTCGTTCCTAAGTTCCATGCTCGAAGCGTCATATTCCGACACATAGCCTTCCTTTCCACTGGTAACAAACACACTGTTGCCATCAATAGCTATGTCATTGGCCGTAAATCCTTCCTGAAAAATGATTTCAAGGGTATTTAAATCAAAATTTCCATTGACGGCACCTATTTTTAACATTAAGGAGTTGGCCGTTGCAATTGCCGACTGTTCTGAATCTATACCGCCAACGACATAAAGCGCACCATTGTGGTAATTTATGGCATTGAAATCTACATTTTGCGAAGACAGGCGTGCACTTAAGTTAGGGAATACAGGATTACTGACGTCAATAATATCAATTGCACCTCCATAAGGTGCCCCCGTTGCATGATAGGAGACATATACGTACTCGCCATCTACATCAACATGGGTAGCCGTTAGTTCTACAGAACTGGAAATGCTAGGGGCACTAACCCTCGCTACCAAACTTAGGGGATAACTACTGGCAAGCGGTTCTTGAAATCTAGAATTGCCGATAACAGCATTTTGTTCTTCGTACATATCCAATACGCCCACTCTGGAGAAGTCCATGCTTCTTTCCAAAACCTTGGGATCCGTTTCTGTAGAAAAGCCATCCGTCTCGGTCTCAAAAATCGTAGTGGTATCGGAACATGAGATTATAAAAAGGGCTAGAAGAACGCTTCTTAACAAGACATTTTTCATAGGTATACAGGTTTAATTTGGCATTTCAATAGTGTCTGAATATCCTCATTGTAGGTTAGGTATTGTCGATTCTTAAAATTTTCCTAGGACATCATCGAATTCACCACGTATGGACGCTGACTCTGCCTGAATGACATCCCCATATACGGTGATGGTATTGTTATCACCAATGAATTCTAAGGTAGCATTCTCCTCTAGAATGAGGTCTCCCCAAATGGTTACTCGGGAATTGTCTATTCCCTCTAGCCGTAGGGTAGCACCGCTACCCACCGTAACATTGCGTCGCTCATTATTTCTGGCTACAATAAGGGTTCCATTAAGCTCAAAGAGCCCATTTTCACTTATGTTAACGCCTTCCAACACCGTCCAGATGCCACAAAGCAATAGGCTGCCATCAACATTGATGCTGTTCAACTGTTTTTCTCCTTTAAAGGCATTCAAAGTGGTACCTGAAGGATTATCGTATATCTCTACTTCTGCTAGACTCAAAAATTCTGAATTCGTTTTTCTTATAAAGACATATCGACCCCTTGTATTGGTAAAGAAATCTTGTTGGATATCAGCATTTAAATTTCCAATTTTGGCATAATCCAAAGGACTGTCACTAGGAACATCGCCTACAAAAACTTCGGTATTGTTCAATCTGTTACGACAACATCCATCGGTCCTATTATACACCCTAATTAATGAAATATCATAAGTGTCCCCTAAATCTACCCTCCACCAAGAATTTGGCTGTCTCCCGGTATGTGTGGTAGATTGTGCCTCACTATAATTTCCGTTGGTATTGCCATCTACAGCCCTAGAAGCTACACCCCCAAAACCAGTATCTATTTGTGTTGCAGGTTTGTTCAATGCCAAGTTCGTGCTGCCATTGGCAAAAAGGATCGCACTGTCGTTATATTCCGGTAAGGATTCACATCTAGCTACCAAACTGGCACTTGGTTTGTTCAATTCAATAATCTGTAGGCCTTCCCTACCAGAGGCAGCAAATACATAACCTCCTTTTGAAGCTACAAAATTGATAGAACCTGCCAATTCAATGACTCCCACT
>CALEYA010000034.1 GCA_937926215.1 uncultured Croceitalea sp.
CGATCAAAACCTATCTGCGCTACCCCTAAAAAAGCTAGAATAAGGCCAGTGGGGTTGATTAGGTTAAAGAGTCCATGTCCAAACTGAAAGGCGTTAACGATAACTTCCCTACCAATATGTACTGTATCTGCCAGAGGCGCCATAATGGGTATGGTGAGTACCGCGGTACCGGACGTTGAGGATACAAAAAAGCATATTAGGTTATACACGCCGAACAGCGAAGTGATAAAGAGTTCTTTTCCCATCCCTTGGGTAAGGTCGCCTGCCCCAAAAAGTATGGTATCGCTAATAAGACCGTCGGTCATTAAAATGGATATTCCCCGGGCAATGCCTATAATAAAGGCTACCCCTAATAACTCCCCGGCACCCTTTACAAAGGCACTTATGAATTTTGTTTCCTCCATTTTAGCGATTAACCCAATAACGATGGCCCCAAAAAGGAAAATGGTCGTCATCTCTACAAACCACCAATCTAGCATGGCAACGCCAATGACCATGAATATGAAACAAAGGGTGAATACCAACAAGATCAATCGTAACCTACCGGATAGCTTTGGTGTTTCCGTAGTGTTAGAGACTTTAAATAGTCGCTCCAGGCGTTCTTTCTGGTCATAGATAATGGACTTTGTGGGGTCTTGCCGTACTTTTTTGGCATAGCGCAAAATGAAAACAATGGTGATGGTAACACAGATCACCAACATGCTAACACGCCCCTCAAGGCCTGTTGTCCATTTGATACCGGCCGCATCAGAGGCCAAAATTGTGGAGAAGGGATTTGTGGTGGAAGCCATAACACCTACTTGGGAGCCTAAAAACACACAGGCTACGGGTATTATGGCATCATACTTAGCGGCTAGAAAAATAGGGATAAGTATGGGTAAAAAAGCAATGCCCTCTTCGCCAAAACCAAAAGTGGTCCCACCCAATGCAACAAGGATGGTGGTACTTATGATTAGAATATATTCCCTGCCTTCCAGCTTTTTTGAAAGCCAACGTATTCCGGCACTAAAAGCCCCTGATTTTTCTACGATACCTACCAAACCTCCAATGATCAGGACAAGAAAAATAATATCCGCGGTCTCAATGATTCCTTTTATAGGCGCCTGTACAAATTGGAAAAAACCTTGAGGGCTTGGATCTAAGGATCGGTAGGTTCCAGGAATACTGATGGGTTTGTAAATTGCCCCAGAGGTAAAACTTTCCAATGGAATCTGAATATCCAATTTTCCCAAGGTTTCTTGTGTTGCCGGCAACTTTTCCATATTGCCGGAAGAAGTTTTTACAAATACATTCTCGGTACCATCATAATTGAGCGAGGCATATTGCCCGGCAGGGATTACCCAAGTAAGTGCCGCTACAAAAGCGGAAATAATCAAAAGTATGGTTTGCGCAGCAGGAAATTTTTTTGGCATGGCGGGTTTTATGGTCGGTTAATTTTTACAAATTCAGTCTTGGTCTTCGGATGCCGTTAACCTAATAATAGCATTGATCATATCAAGAACCCCTTCCTCATCCACGGTATTTAAAATGTTGGATAGGTCGCCTGCTCTCTGGTTGATGAAATTTCGATGTCTTTTGCTAAAAAAGGCTTTTATATTGTTGGGGTCGTCGGGGATATCCGGATCAAAACTTTCCCTAGCCCAAGGGCCATATTCGTTGAACAAAAAATTGCTGGCAAATTCTTCTTCCTCAGTGTAATCCTCCAAAACGTCTTTCCATGAAATTAGATTGCGCCTTAAGGTATCATTTTTGATTAAATCAAAGGACGACGAATTTAAAAGTGCTTCAATGGAACCGTCTTTTGGATTGAACGATTTGTTTCTCCAAACTAAGCTGTTGTAATATCCTATACTGTCCCTAACAGAAAAAGTAGTAGGAGTGATCTGCGGATTTTTTAAATCAAAATTTGGGATTAGGGCCAATATCCTTACCCCAGCATGAAGGCTAATTTTATTGTAACTGATAATGGAATCCAACTGTTCCTTGTTGGATTTGAAATCAAGATGAATCTCTTTTAAAAACGCTTGCTCCTTTAGATGCTCCTTTTGTCTTTCGTTATAATTATTGATATATAGCGCAATCAATATACCGATAACTACAAGTACAATCTCGCCAACGGCGTAAATAAGGTATTTGGAAAAATGGTTTTCGTTGACCAGTTTTTTCCGGATTTTACGGAACAATGCAATCATCGATCCATCTTTTTTGGAATATTTTCATTGCTGGCCACCTTCCAAAGTTCGTCTTCGTAAATGGAAGTGTATATGACCTCAATGGGAAAAGGATTATCATCCTCTCCTACGATACCCAAATAGGCAAACAAGCTGTCCACTTTTGTTACGGGAATATGGTAGGTAAATATGGCCCGTTCCTCATTTGTGGTCAGTGTTGTTCCGCGCCCAAAAGAAGCATGCTGTGCTAGATACCCATATTCCAATGTTTTGGGAAGGTTTTTTTCTAAAAAAATTTCTGCGCTCACTTCATGGTGGGCATCTTTGTACACAAAGTAAATAGAGTCAATTATGGCCGGTCCCAAGCCTTTGTTTTCTATAACTTGCTGTAGAATCACAATAGAATCATTGCCGCCTTGGTTCATTGTAAAATCCAATCTTGGTTTAACCGATAGTTTACTTTGTACCCGCATAATATCGGTTTGATAGATAAATATTATGAGGGTAAGCATACTTATCAGCATCGCGGAAATACCCAGAATTCGATCTGTACTAATTTTTTTGATTTTCATAGAATGGCAAAAAGTATGGTTATTGCTTTAAAGATAATAGATATTACAAAAGAATAGCTGTTTTGAAGAACCTTCAGTTTAAGCTACCTTTAAATACGCTAAAAATAATGTCATGCATAGATTTTTTTTACTTCTCTTTTTAGGGCTTTTAGTTCAGTTTGGTCAAGCCCAAAAAACCAATTTTTCCTATTTGGACGTGTTTAAGGTACAACACGCGGCCGATCCCCAGATTTCGCCTAATGGCGATTGGGTAGTCTATCGAAAAATGGGATTTGACATTATGAAGGACAGGGCCAAAGGCAATCTGTGGATGATACGGACGGATGGCACCCAGCACCAAAAACTTACCTCAAGGGAAGTGAATGAAAGTAGTCCCGTTTGGTCCCCAACTGGCGATAGGATTGCTTTTAGTAGCAGTACGGAAGAAGGTTCGGAAATTTATGTCTATTGGGTAAGTACGGGGAAGGTGGCCAAACTATCGCAATTACCATATTCGCCAAGTTCGTTGACCTGGTCGCCCAATGGCGAGCAATTGGCCTTTTCCATGAATGTTGAAAAAGCCCCTCCCGTGCTGGCCAAAATGCCCAAAAAACCCAAAGGGGCAAAATGGGCGGATACCCCTAGGATTACGGATAGGGTCTACCATGAAGCGGATGGCAGAGGCTACATAAAACCTGGCTTCAATCATATTTTTACCATTTCTGCTACCGGGGGTGCCCCAAGGCAATTGACCTCTGGAGACTGGCACCATAGGGGAACCCTTTCTTGGTCCAAGGGCGGGGACGTCATATATTTTTCCGCAAACCGGGTTCCGGACTGGGAATATCGTTTTAGGAACAGTGAGCTCTATTCGGTCGACGTGAAGACTGGGACCATCAACTCCCTTACGGATAGGGACGGACCGGATTATAACCCTCAAGTGTCGCCAGATGGTAACTACATTGCCTATTTGGGTTATGAGGACAAAACGCAGGCCTACCAACTTCGAAAGCTACAACTAATGAATGTGGATGGGAGCGGTAAAAGAACAATTTCCGATGCCTTGGACCGCAGCATTTCCAATATTACTTGGGATGCTAAAAGTGGTGGACTCTATTTCAACTATGACGATAAAGGGAACGGTAAAATTGGCCATGTGTCGCTCTCCGGAAAGATTACCAAAATAGCCGATAACCGTGGAGGGACCACCTTGGGTAGACCTTACGGAAGTGGTTCCTACAGTGTGGCAAAAAATGGAACCATAGCCTACACGCATTCGCGCCCTAACTATCCCGCGGAGGTCGCTATTATAACAGCAAAACAGAAGAACCCAAGGAAGATTACGGGACTCAACAAAGGTTTGCTGGATTATAAGACCTTAGGCAAGGTAGCGGAGGTATGGTACAAATCTTCCTTTGATGGTCGTGATATCCAAGGTTGGGTGGTGTATCCCCCCAATTACGATGCTACTAAAAAGTATCCTTTTATGGTGGAGAACCATGGGGGACCAATTTTAAATTATGGGGATCGGTTTTCCATGGAAATGCAATTGTATGCGGCCGCAGGTTATGTGGTATTCTACCCCAATGCCCGTGGGAGTACCAGCTATGGGGAGGAATTTGGCAACCTCTTGTTCAATAACTATCCGGGCCAAGATTATGACGATACCATGGATGGTGTGGACCACTGCATCCAAATGGGTATCGCCCATGAAGACCAATTGTTCGTCACCGGCGGAAGCGCGGGGGGTATTATGACCGCTTGGATGATTGGTAAGAACAACCGTTTTGAGGCGGCGGTAGTGGCCAAACCGGTAATGAATTGGATCAGTAAAACCCTGGTGGCCGACAATTATTTTGGCTATGCAAATTCCCGTTATCCCGGGCAGCCTTGGGAAAATTTTGAGGGCTATTGGAAATTTTCCCCCTTATCGCTCGTTGGTACTATAGAGACCCCAACGATGGTCATGGTAGGGATGAACGATTTACGAACGCCACCCAGTGAGGCCAAACAGCTATATCACGCTTTAAAGCTTCGGAAAAAAGAAACCGTTTTGGTGGAAATTCCGGGTGCTAGCCATGGTATTGCAAGCAAGCCGAGCAATTTAATCACAAAAATTGCCCATACGATCGCTTGGTTTGATACCTACCGAACGAATAAGAAAAATGAAAAAGAATAAGGGACGAAACGTTTTTTGGAATATCATCATCGTAATTGCCGTACTGCTCTGTTTGGCGGCCTTTACGCTGCACTATAAAAATTGGACCAGTTTGCAAGGTAATGTGTTTAGCATGTACTCCGGGGTATATCGACAAGAGGTGCCCTTAACCCATCTGCAAAGCATGGAATGGGTAAAAAAATTACCGCAAATGGAGCGCAAAAACGGCTTTTCTTGGTTGGCAAAAGAAAAAGGGGTGTTCAAAGATTCCATCACGGGAACTAAGGTCTATGTTTTTGTGGACGATTTAAAACAGCAAAAGCTTCACCTTTCCTACAACGATTCCATACAACTGTTCTTTAATATGGCCGATAGTCTGGAAACGCAAGGATACTATGAGCAAATCAGTATAAAAATGGATTCCCTTAAAAACATCCAAAATAGCAATCCCTAACGTAACTTTGTAATAAAAACAGCATATGGGTTATTTTAAGAAGCTGTCTGTAGCTTTTTTGATAGGATTTTTACCGTTTTTAGGTTTTGCGCAACACAGTATTGAGGTACAAATACAGAAAGTGCCCAATTCCAACGGCACGATCAATATAGCGCTCTATGATACCGACCAGAGTTTCCTAAATACCGATTCTGCATTTTACTCCATGACCGCAGACGCAACAGAAGGCACCACCACACTTTATTTAAAGGATATTCCAGAAGGCACCTATGCCATTGCCTTGTATCATGACGAGGACGCAAATAACGAATTAAAGACCAACTGGCTTGGCATTCCCAAAGAAAAGGTAGCTTTTTCCAACTCCAAGATGAAGACCTTTGGTCCACCTTCCTTTAAGGATTGCGCTTTTAAGGTAAACCAAAACGTGACGGTACAGGCCACTTTTTGACCAATCTATTTTGTTGTTGAAACGTTAAAGTTCAGCATGTTAAGAAATAAGGTTTTGGTTTTTCCGTTGAAAGTATAGGAACACTTTTCAACCCATTGAAATCAAATCCTATGAAAAGCTGTTTTTTAACCTTGTTCCTTTTCCTTTCTTTTTTTACAAAAGCCCAAGAGACCGTAGATATCGACGGACGGCTCCAGCCTATTTTAACCAGTTTTTTTGAGTATTGCGATGCCTACGGTATTGAATATCATGAAAAGCTGTTCCAACTTAAGAACATTGATATGACCAATAGCTTGCCGTTGGAAGAAGGAAATACGGTAATGGGTATGGTTACTAGGGACGCCAATGGTGAAATTGAAAACATACTGATCAATTGGGTAGCATCCGTTGATCCAGAAATTTTAAAGGTGGTCGCCTTTCATGAATTTGCGCATCATTTTTTGGACTATAAACATACCTGCCAAGACTGCGATGAGATTATGGCGGTTAACAATGCCAGTTATTTTAACGTAGCCCGGGACTGGGAAAATCAAGTTAAAAAACTGTTTATTACATCCCCTGCCTATCAAAAGAACCATCCGCAAGTATCGTATCTTCAAATAGACCCTTAATAATTAGACGCGGGTAGTCTTGTCATATAGCACACCCTTGGCATTGCGCTTGTCTTAAATTGGGGTCGGTGTTTCGATCCAGTTGGACCGAAACACTGCTTAGCGCCTTAAGTACATATTGCCGTTAATGGTATTTAGGGAAAGCTCATTTTTAAAATTGGTACCGTTGCTTTTTACTTTTTGGCCTACGTTTTGGTCGTAACTGACCAAATCCAATTGTTCATCAACATAAATATTGCCATGGATGGTCTCCGCAATGAACTTACTACCGGAAACCTTTAGATCGATTTCCCCATTGATGGTGGTAAGGTCTAGCTTTCCGGCGTAATTGGCAATGTCGATGTTTCCGTTGATCAAATCCGCGGTAAACTGCCCTTCGATACGTTCAGATTTCATATGCCCATTAATGCTGGTGATCTTAAATTGAGCATTTTTTGGCACATAAAGCACATAGTCAAATGAAGTTAAATCACCAGAATTGTACCAATAACGTCTTTTCTCTTTTCCCTGTTTCCTCCCATATTCATGCATCGCCTTAAAGAGATCTTCAGCTTTTTCCTCGATGTAAATACCGTTCTTGGATAGGTCGAAGGAAACATCGTATTTGTCCAAGAACTGTTCTTCTTTAAGTTCTACCGTGGCTTTAAAGTAGACCGTATTTTTGTCCCAGGTCTTTACCGCGATGTCATGGGCGAATTTGACATCCAGTTCAATGAACTGTCCGGTGTAGTCAAAGTTTTTTTCAATGACCTTTTGGGCGCTAACCATAAGGCTAAAAAACCCGATTAGAAGTGTGCTGATTGTTTTCATGATTGTTCGTTTTTTGATTGTTTATTTTTTTCTTAAGTAGATGGTACCGTTGGTAGATTTTAGCTTGATGTTCACCCCACCACCATTAATAGCTCCCTTTACATTTTTACCGGATACTGATCTAAGGCCATCCTTATCTGGCCGTTTTAAGTCAAAGTTGGTGTAGATTTCCCCGTTCCAAGAGGATAATTCCAAGTTGGCAGGGGTTTTTGCGGGCATGGTGACATCAATTTCCCCATTGGTGGATCTAATGACAATTGGGGCATCTTGATTGATTTTCTCAAATTCCACTTGTATGCCACGGTTTAGGGAATATGCCGTTACGGGTCCAGAGAGATTGCTCAACTTTAACCCTCCGTTTAAGTTGGCATTGGCTTCCACTTCTCCAGAAAAACCATCGATGGAGATGTCCCCGTTCCAAGAATTGGTTACGGAAACATTCTGGGTTTTGGGCAAGAAAATCTCCGCTTTTTCCGTTCGTCTTAGGTTTTTGACCAATAGGGTGTTGCCGTCCTCTACTACATAAAACCCAACATCCGTATTATCCGTACCGCCGGCACCAACGAGTTTTAGACCATCCGCTTTGTAAGACCTGCCCTTTTTTAAGAAAACTTTGATGAGGAGTTCCTTTTTATCATGGGTTTTTACGGTTATCCCGGATTTGGTTTCGATTTTGACCCATTCAATTCCGTTCAAGGATTTGGAATAGTCGGACTGTGCATACAGCCCCATGCTTAAGATACAAGCGATTAAAACTAAGGTGATTTTTTTCATGACTGTTCGTTTTTTGATGTCGTAGATTTGTTTGACATCGGTTTTTAAATGATTTCTGATAATACGTTATTAATTTCCTCTTTTACAAAGGGTTGTGTGTCTTCTTGTTCCAATAATTTTTTCATGGGACCAACGGCGTTTTTCTCTTGGAGCTTCACCAGGTTCTGGATAATGGCAATTTGTACACTAGGGTCCTTTTCCGTTCCCAAAGCCTCCACAAAAGCGGCTTTGACCAATTTGGAAGTGCCGAACTTGCCCAAAGCATCTACGGCGGTCAGTCTAACGTTGGTATTCTCATCATGCAACATGCGATCGGCCAAAGCGGCTACCACCGCATCATCTGGGGATTTAAAATCTTCAATATAGGAGACCGCCTGAATGCGCTTGCTGGCCGATTGGTTTTCCAACAAGGACATCATGGTGGTTTTCCTTAACTGCAAACTTTCTTGCTCCACCTGGGCCAACTGCGCTTGGGTTTCTTGCGATTTAAAATACCCTCCAGCGGTAAATGCCGTAACAAGCAAGGCAATGCTTGCCGCAATCTTAAGCAGTCCTTTGCCCCAATGGTTGCCAGAAGTTGTTCCCTTATGCAAGGAAACCACTTTTACGGCGTTTTGCTTTTCCTCTTCTAAAAGCTGGAGAAAGTTTTTCTCCAATGCATCCGAGGGAGTTTTCAAGGGTTCTTCCGTAAAGGCCTTAAAAAGCTTTTTATAGTCCGCAACTTCCTGTTCACATGCTTTGCATTGTGAAATATGCTGTGTTATTTTAGTATGCTCCTCTTTGGTAAGGGTTCCTTCCAAATATTCCGGAATGGAATCCACAATATGTGCTGTCTTCATCGCCTATTCGTTTGCTAAATAAATCGTCTTTAATTTCTGTAACGCCCTGCTTACTTTTGTCTTTAATGCCCCTGGGGTGCTGTCCATAATTTCTGCCAATTCATCATATTTTATTCCATTAAACTTGTTCATGACCAATACCGTTCTATCCGAAGGATCCAATTGGTTCAATGCATGTTGCAATTGCGTTTTTTCTTCATGGTCCTCATTGACATCCGCCGTTAAATAGTGCTCCACATTCTCCAGTCCGTCACTTACGTCCTTGTTTCTTCTGAAATGTGTGTTTAAACTATTGCGGGCGATAGTAAAAATCCACGATATAAAACTTCCATTTTTATAAGATGAGCGGTATTTCATCACCTTATAAAAAACATCTTGGGTCAAATCTTCACTCAACATCTTATCCCCACAGGTTTTAAGGAGAAAATTATAGATGTGGAGGTGGTGTCTTTCAAAGAGTATCTTTAGATCGTCTAAATTACCCTTGGCCACTTCTGCCATGATTTGTTCATCAGGTATTGGATTCAAACCAGATTGTTTTTGTTGTTGGTTACCTTATATAGTCAGAAAAGTACAAAAGGTTACAGGACGAAACGAAAAATTAAGGAATAGGGGAGAAAATGAATATAGGGTTACACCTTATTCGCAACCGCAACCTTCATTACCACAGGATTTGGTCGTTTTTTTTGATGTAGAAAAGAGGGATTTGGGCAAGAGGAATTTTTTGATCACATAACCAAGGGCGATAAGCAAAACCAAAAATGCGAGAATCTCTTGTATCATTAACTTAGGGTTTGATAGGCCACCAAAGCAACAAGGTACGCAAAAACACTCATAAATACCAGTTGGAGCATTGGCCATTTCCAGCTGTTGGTCTCGCGTTTTACAATGGCCAAGGTACTCATGCATTGCATGGCAAAGGCGTAGAAAAGCATTAATGATATGCCGGATGCCAGATTGAACAGCGGTTTTTGGCCTGTCTCGTCCAACTCGGCCGCCATACGGTTTTTAATGGTTTCTTCCTCATCGTTCCCAACACTATAAATAGTGGCCAAGGTGCCTACAAAAACCTCACGGGCGGCAAATGAGGTCAATACCGCAATACCTATTTTCCAATCATAACCTAATGGTTTTACTAGAGGCTCTATGGCCTTACCCGCATACCCAATAAAAGAATGTTCCAGTTTATAACTCGCTATTTCTTGTGCCCTGGCACGTTCCTTTAGTACCTGGCTCATCTTGTTCAATGAATCCTGTGCCGCTTTGGGGAGCAATGTGCTTCCCCCATTCTTTAAGGGGATTTTGTTGGCAGCGGCATAAAGCTTTAGATTGTTCTCAATATAATTTTGGCTATAGGCATTTAACCCGTTTTCCTCAATTTCGGCATTGACAATGTCCTCGGCGTTTTTAAAATTGTCCGAAACACCGTAGGACCCTAAAAACCATAAGATGATGGAGATGGCCAAAATGATTTTACCTGCACCGAATACAAAACTCTTGGTTTTCTCTACCACGGTGTAAAATACATTTTTGAATAATGGCAGGCGGTAGGTGGGCATTTCTACCATAAAAAAGGTGCGGCCGCGTATTTTTAAAATCCGGTTGAGTAAGGTGGCAGAACCAATGGCCATTGCAAAACCCAATATGTAAAGGAGCATCAAGGTCAATGCTTGATAACTCAAACCGGCAAAGCTCCCTTTGGGAATTACCAAGGAAATTAAAATGAGGTATACGGGCAAACGTGCGGAACAGGTGGTAAAGGGCACCACTAAAATGGTAATTAGACGTTCTTTCCAATTCTCAATGGTACGTGTGGCCATTACGGCGGGAATGGCACATGCCGTTCCTGAAATTAATGGGACAACACTTTTGCCACTAAGGCCAAAGGGTCGCATAAGTTTGTCCATTAAAAAGACAACCCTGCTCATATAACCGGATTCTTCCAATAGGGCTATAAACAAAAAGAGAAAAGCAATTTGGGGTATAAAAATGACTATACCGCCTATCCCGGCTAGTATTCCTTCTGCCAGCAAATTGGTAAAAACACCTGGCGGCAAGGTGGTTTTTATCCATTCGGCCGCGGCCGAAAACTGGGCATCGATAAAATCGGAAGGGTAGGTGCTCCATTCAAATATCGCCTGAAAAATGGTGAGCAGAATCAGAAAAAAGATAACATACCCAAATACCTTATGGGTCAATATTTTATCCAAAGTGGCCCGTAATCCCTTTGCGGATTGTAAATCCACCGCATAGGCTTCTTTTAAGATACCGTTGATAAACTGGTAACGGAGCACGGTTTCTTTATGCTGTAATTTTTTGAGTTCCTGGTTGGATTTGGTAGCGAAGGACGTTGCGTCTTGAATGCGTTGCTTCTCTATGGGCATAAAGTTGACGTCTTGTGTAATCACCAACCACAGTTTGTACAAATCCTCATTGGGGAATGCCTTTTTCAAATTGCCAAAATAGTCAGGGGCAATCTTGGAAGTATTTAAATTTGGCTTGGCGGAAAGGGACTTGTAATCGCCAATAAGTTCCTTGATCCGTTCAATACCTTGATTTTTTCGGGTACTGACCAAAGCAATTTTGGTATCCAGCTTTTCTTCGAGCAATTCCACATCCAAGGTGATGCCTTTGCGGGACATCCTATCCGCCATATTAATGACCAATAGCGTGGGTATCCTTAAGTCTTTTATCTGGGTAAACAGCAGCAAGTTTCGCTTTAGATTCTCCACATCACTTACCACAACGGCAACGTCTGGATAGTCCTTATCGTTCTTATTAAGCAACAGTTCTACCACAACGCTCTCATCCAAAGAGGTGGTATTTAGGCTATAGGTGCCGGGCAGATCCAGGATATGCGCTTTTACCCCCCTTGGCAATTTGCAAATGCCTTCTTTCTTTTCAACGGTAATGCCGGGATAGTTCCCAACTTTTTGTTTTAAACCCGTTAATTGGTTAAAGACGGATGTTTTTCCGGTATTGGGATTTCCTATAAGGGCAACGTTGATATTCTTGCTCATAGGTCCTGGGAATCTTCGATAATGGAAATCAGGATCTGTTCTGCCATATTTCTTCTAATGGCAATATGAGAACCGTTCACATTAATGTAAATAGGGTCCTTTAGAGGGGCAACCTGTACCAGTTCTACGGTATTCCCGGGCAGACAACCCAATTCCAACAGTTTTATAGGAACATGGTACTCTGTAAATTCTTTAATAACCCCTTTTTGACCGGGTTTCAACTCCGCAATACTCGCCAAAAACCTTTATTTAGATTGATTTTAATTAAGAGCAAATGTAAATTAAAAAAATGGAACACCTATCATGGGTCGTTGTAAGTCGCCTTTAGAATGGCGAGGTCTTCCATAAGTTTCGCTATTTCCTCTCTGTTGGTGCCGTCATAAAACCCCCGAATCCGTTTTTCCTTATCCACCAAAATGAAGTTTTCGGTATGGATCATATCATAAGGTCCGCCATCGCCATCAGTCTTAACGGCCAAATACGATTTTCTTGCCAGCTCATAAATCTGTTTTTTATCGCCGGTGACCAAATTCCATTTGGAGTCTATCACGCCTTTCTCCAAAGCATATTTTTTTAGTTGGGGTACAGAATCTATTTGCGGTGTAACCGAGTGCGAAAGCAAGAGGATATCGGTATCCGTTAAAATTTCATCTTGTATGGCCACCATATTTTTGGTCATGATAGGGCAAATACTGGGGCAGGTGGTAAAGAAGAAATCCGCAATATAAATTTTGCCCTTATAATCCTTTTGGGATACCTGTTTGCCGTTCTGGTTGGTAAGTTCAAAATCTGCAATGGTGTGGTATTTTTTTACGTCCAGCAGCGTACTATCTACCAATGCCGGATTCACCATGGAAGGCTGGTATACCGGCAATCTTTTTTGGGGACTAAGGGCGTCATACATCAAATAAATGATAATAGCGGACAGAACCAGCATCACCAAACCAAATAACCGAAATTGTTTTAAAAAATTCCGCATTGCGCAAAGGTACGGCTCAGGCCTTGCTAGGTCAATATTTTCGTTGTTTTTACTGCTAAAAGTTTCTTAAAAACCAAGGGCTTATAACGCCCGGTTTTTATAAGCTACCTTAAAAACCTACTTTTGTGGGCTTAGACGTAAAAAAAATACATGAACCCCATAGTCATTCAAGTCATTCAGTTTTTTTTGAGCCTGTCCCTTTTAATTATTTTACACGAGTTAGGGCATTTCATTCCTGCCAAGTTATTTAAGACCAGGGTAGAAAAGTTCTATCTCTTTTTTGATATTAAGTTTTCCTTGTTTAAAAAGAAAATTGGCGAAACGGTTTATGGCATTGGGTGGTTGCCCTTGGGAGGTTACGTCAAGATTTCTGGAATGATCGATGAGAGCATGGATACCGAAGCCATGAAGGAAGAACCAAAACCGTGGGAGTTTCGCAGCAAGCCGGCATGGCAACGCCTTATTATCATGCTTGGTGGGGTAACGGTCAATTTTGTGCTGGCAGTAATCATTTATATTGGGATGGCCTATAAATATGGAGAAGCCTACATTCCCATGGAAAGTTTGAGGGACGGAATCTGGGTTACCGAAAAACGTCTTGGGGATAAAATAGGAATACAAACGGGCGATAAAATCTTAAAGGTCGATGGCAATACGATAAAATCCCTAAGGAGTGTTTTTATTGAATTGGTCAACGGAAACACCATTACCATAGAACGCGATGGAAATGTAATTGAAAAGGAAATGCCCGTTGATTTTATTTCGGCCCTATTGGAAGATGAAGATAAAGCACGGTTCTTAAGCAGGAGACAGCCTTTTGTTGTCAAAGAAATTTCTGAGGGATCCCATAACGAAAATGTTGATTTTAGGGAAGCGGATGAGGTTATGGCCATCAATGGGGAACCCGTAATATATTATGATCAGGTGACACCCATTTTGGAGAAAAACAAAAACAAGACCTTGGAGTTCACGGTACGCAGGGCAGATGGCAGCACGGATAAGGTCAATGCCAAGGTTGATGAAGAAGGAAAACTAGGTATCGCGCTCGGAAGTCTAACGAATGAAGCCTATGCCGAAAGGGGATACTTTGACATTGCGACCATAGAGTACAGCTTTGCGGAAGCCATCCCGGCAGGAATTAACCAAGGCGTGGAAACCTTGGGCAATTATGTAAAACAGCTGAAGAAGATTTTTAATCCGTCCACGGGGGCCTATAAAGGTGTAGGTGGTTTTGCCGCTATTGGGAAGCTATTTCCAGATACATGGAACTGGCCTGCCTTTTGGTCCACTACGGCTTTAATATCCATTATTTTGGCTTTTATGAACATACTGCCCATACCAGCATTGGACGGGGGTCATGTCATGTTTTTGCTATATGAAATGGTATCCGGTAGAAAGCCAAGTGATAAGTTTTTGGAATACGCGCAAATGGTAGGTTTCTTTTTATTGATAGCCTTATTACTTTTTGCCAACGGCAATGATTTGTACAAAGCGGTTTTCAAATAAAATTGATGGCTTTTTTCTTTGTACTGTTTTAAAGAAAAATTTATATTTGCAGCCGCTTTAAAACGCAAATGGCGTTAAAAAGGGACTGGCCTCAAATGCAGATGATAAAAAGCAGAGGGGTTAAGGTCAACCAAAGACTTAAAAATAAAGCATATTCCTCCTTACCTGCCTGCCGGCAGGCAGGGCTCAGAACTGAGCTTCCTTCTTGAACCGGCAAAAAAGTATAGAGGTTTAAAGTCAATCAAAGACTTAAAAATAAAACATATTCCTCCTTAGCTCAGTTGGTTAGAGCATCTGACTGTTAATCAGAGGGTCCTTGGTTCGAGCCCAAGAGGAGGAGCTTTAATAAAAACCTTGCTATTTTTAGCAAGGTTTTTTTGTATCCAGGAGTTTAGTGGTGAGCAATCTATTCTTGGCAATTTCGATTTTGCGCAATGGACACTATAGAAAGAGATCCCAAGCGCCGTACTGAGCTTATCGAAGACTTGTGCTGAGCCTGCCGAAGCCCTGTGCTGAGCCTGCCGAAGCAAAAAGGAGTAAACAGAAAGAAAAGCCTTGTCTAAAATGACTGTGCTTTTTTGGACTACCCGTTTGTATAGGGAAAATTCATCCGAAAGCAGCCTCGAAAAGACTATCTGTACTTTGCTAGATTTGGCCCCCAAGAAAAGGAATTTTATAACCGAAGTAATAAATAAGAAATCCCACCATAGTTAGGTGTTGGTACCGGTTTGGCAAAGTAGATGCAACATTTCGTTTTGCTTTTGCATCAATAGCTATACCCGTTTTAGATGCCTTTG
>CALEYA010000035.1 GCA_937926215.1 uncultured Croceitalea sp.
AATAATTATCAACTTGCGCCAAAATAAAAGGGTAACAATGCTATAAGTAATTGCTTATTCTCCTCGCTCTACGAAGTTTGCAACTTCGTAGCCTTAGTTTAATGATGACCCATCCCCTTAAACCATCCCCAAAAAATCCTGCTCAGAAATAATGGGTACTCCCAAGTTTTCCGCTTTTGTACGTTTGCTGGGTCCCATTTTGTCCCCAGCTACTAAAAATGAGGTTTTGGAAGAGATGGAAGAGGATACTTTGCCCCCATTGTCTTCAATCAGTTTTTTGAGTTCGGTGCGGCCCAAAGTTTCAAAAACCCCAGAGACGACAAAGGTTTTTCCTTTTAAGCTATCAGATTGGTTTTGCAGTTGCTCCTGGGACAAGGCAAATTGCAGTCCGTAGGATTTTAAACGGTGTATAAGGGCTACACTATCGCTATCGTTAAAAAAGTGGACCACACTTTCGGCAATCCGCTCTCCTATCTCGTCCACGGCAACCAATTCGTCATGGGTGGCTTGCATCAAGGCATCGATACTTTTATAGGCCTTTGCCAGTTTTTTGGCTACGGTTTCCCCTACATAGCGTATCCCCAAAGCAAACAATACCCGCTCAAAAGGAATGGCTTTTGAGGCCGCCACGCCTTTGACCAAGTTTTCCGCGGATTTCTCTGCCATACGTTCCAAAGGAACCACTTGTTTCTTGCTAAGCTCATATAAATCCGCATAATTGGAAATCAACCCTTCTTTAAAAAGCAACTCTACGGTCTCTCCACCCAATCCTTCGATATCCATCGCTTTTCTGGAAATAAAGTGTTGGATACGGCCGGTAATTTGTGGAGGGCAGCCCATGTCGTTCGGACAAAAATGTTGGGCTTCGCCTTCTTTTCTAACCAGTTCCGTTTGGCATTCCGGGCATTGTGTCCTATATACGGTAGGTACGGAGTTTTTTGGGCGTTTGTTAAAATCCACCGCAATGATCTTGGGAATGATCTCCCCTCCTTTTTCAACAAAAACGGTATCCCCTTCCCTAATGTCCAATTTGGCAATTTGGTCCGCATTGTGCAAAGATGCCCTTTTGACCGTAGTGCCTGCCAATAAAACGGGTTCCAGGTTGGCCACTGGGGTAATCGCTCCGGTACGCCCTACCTGATAGGTGATTTCCTTAAGTGCTGTAGCTACCTGTTCCGCCTTGAACTTATAGGCCATGGCCCATCGTGGGGCTTTTGCCGTGTATCCCAATTCCTCTTGGTAACGTAACGTATTCACTTTAACGACCACACCATCCGTTTCGTAGGGCAAGTCGTGCCTTTTTTGATCCCATTCTTCTACAAAGGCCATCACTTCTGCGGTGGTCATACACAGTTGCGCCACTTTAGGGACCTTAAACCCCCATTGCCTTGCTTTTTCAAGCATTTCAAACTGGGTGTCAAAATTCAATTCTTTGCCAACAATGCTGTACAAAAGGCATTCCAAGGGCCTTTTTGCCACCAGGGAACTGTCTTGTAGTTTTAAACTTCCGGAAGCGGTATTCCTAGGGTTCATATAGGCTTCCTCCCCGTTGGCCAACCGTTCTTGGTTCATTTTGGCAAAACCCTCCAAGGTCAATATAATCTCCCCACGGATATCAAATTTTGACGGATAATCGCCCGTCAATTGCAAGGGCACCGATTTAATAGTTTTAATGTTGTTGGTCACATCATCCCCTTGAAAGCCATCACCACGGGTCACGGCACGCACCAACCTTCCATGTTCATAGGTGAGGTTAATGGAGGCACCATCATATTTTAGCTCGCAAGTATACTGGACTTCTACATCACCTAAAATTCGCTGTATGCGCTTTTCCCAATCTTCCAAATCCTCTTTTGAATAGGAATTATCCAAAGAATACATGCGCTCCCCGTGTGCCACGGTCTCAAAATCCTTGGTAACCGCCCCTCCTACCCGTAAGGTTGGGGAACTAGGATCAAAACAATCTGGATGTGCATCCTCCAGCTGTTGCAGCTCCTTCAATTTCATATCAAATTCATAATCTGAAATTGTTGGGGTATCCAACACATAATAGCTGTGGTTATGTGCACGCAACTCCGCACGTAGCGCTTCTATCTTAGCTTTGTAATCCATTTTAAACTTGGTCTTTGGTTATCCATTTGGGCACAGGAAGGGGTTTGTAATTCCTCATGCCGTCCAATACATCCGTGATGGATTGCGAAACAATCAGCATCTCTAGATTCTCGCGTTTAACAAACCCTTTTTTAACCATGGTTTCCAGCATTTCCAGCAAAGAATCGTAAAAACCATCGGTATTAAGGATAGCGATTGGATATTGGTGCAATCCCAGTTGCGCCCAGGTAAGCATCTCAAAAAATTCCTCCAAGGTTCCATATCCACCCGGAAGCATGATTATCCCGCGCGAAAGTTCATGCATCTTAAGCTTGCGTTCATGCATATCCGTGGTGATAATAAGTTCCGTAAGGCCGGGATGAAACACTTCTTTCTTCATTAAAAATTTAGGGATAATCCCAATAACGTTTCCCGCATGGTCCAAAACCCCAGAGGCAACCTTACCCATGATCCCAATCTTGGCCCCGCCATACACCAATCTAGTTTGTTGCTCGGCCAAAGCTTTACCTAAGGCATAGGCGTCATCGGCATACTTTCCATTGGAACCTTCGCTACTGCCACAAAAAACCACTACACTGTCCATTCCTATACGTTTTAAATTCTAGCTGCCCTACACCATTTAGTTAAGGTAGTTTTAGCCTTCCCAGGTTGCGGATAGCATTCTATCGTTTCCAAAAATATCCTTTTTAAGTTCGATTTTGGTAAAATTTTTATCCACAAAAAGTTGCTTGGTTCGTTCACCAAGGTATTGGTTGATCTCTAAAAAGACGTTTCCATTGGGCTTTAAATGCTTCTGTCCAAAATGGGCAATAGCCTCATAAAATACAAGCGGATTTGCATCGGGAACAAACAATGCTTGCGCCGGCTCGTACTTGGTCACATTGTTGGCCATCTGTTTCTTTTCCAGTTCCCTAACGTAAGGTGGATTGGAAATTATACCATCAAACTTTGTCTCCAAATCCAATTCCGGATGCAGCATATCAGCTTCTTTAAAGGATACCGTCGCTTGATTGATAACAGCATTTTTCTCTGCCATCTTTATCGCTTCCGTACTGATATCCAATCCAGTAACCGTAGCATGTGGAAGGAGTTTGGACAAAGCGATGGCAATGCAACCACTACCGGTCCCCATATCCAATAATTGGATTTTTGATGGATTTTTTTCAAAATGCCCAACGACCCATTCCACCAATTCTTCCGTTTCCGGGCGGGGAATAAGCACATCTGGGTTGACCGTAATGGTACAATCCATGAATTCGGTTTCGCCCAAAATATATTGTAACGGTTCTTCATTTTGTAAGCGCGTCAAGGTTTCGAACAAGGGCTGTTCTTCTTCCTTGCTAACTACAAGGTTGGGTCTTAGGACCAAAGCAAAGCGCTCCAAGCCCAAAAAATGTGTTGTGGAACGGTGGAAAAAGGTATCTATCTCTTCCTTTTGGTACAGCGGTCCCAACTCTTTATGAAAGATGTTCTTGATTTCTTGCAGTAGCATCCTAAAAGTGTTTGAACATAAAAACGGGACACGCAGCATGACCGGTGCATCCCATGGGACTATCAATAAAATCAAAACCATGTTTTTTGTACAGATGCTGTGCGGCTTCCATATAGGGCATCGTTTCCAAATAACAGCCACTAAAACCTAGTTTTTTTGCCTGCTCCAAACAATACTGTAACATGGCGTCACCCCAGCTTTTCCCTCTCGCTTTTG
>CALEYA010000036.1 GCA_937926215.1 uncultured Croceitalea sp.
CCTTGGTATGAACTCAATTTTACAAAGGAAACCTCGCAGGGATAAGGGTAGGCCTTTAAAAAATCGGATACGAACATAAAGGATCCGTTGAGCACCCCAACGAAAATAGGCACCTCGTCCTTATAGTCCTTGGCAATGGCATCGGCCATTTTTTTTACCGCATCCAAAATCTGGGTCTCACTTAAATACGGGGCAAATAGCTTGTCGTGTAGCTTGATCAAGGTGTACGGTATTCTTTTATTAGGCTGGCAAAGATAGGATATTTTAACCCGTATTATACATTAGAACTTTGGGATGAGCCTTGAAGGCGTACCAAAAGCTGACATTTTCCAAGTTTACCCATAGCATCGTTCTGGTTACACTTGAAAATGTAGTGGAACGTTAGCTTTTAAAACGATTTCAAGGCGTAATAGATTTTCTAATGTATAATACGGGTTTGAGCGTGCTTTTAGGGCCAAACCTTCACCCTTTTAGGAAATCCACGTATTTTTGTGTTCATTCCTAGTTGATTTAAGATGCACTATTTTTCCTCAGACTTTAAGCTCGGTATCCTTGGCGGTGGCCAATTGGGCAAAATGCTTTTGTATGAAACCCGCAAATGGGATATCCATACCAAGGTTTTGGACGCCTCGCCGGACGCCCCATGCAAGATTGCGTGTAACGAATTTGTATTGGGCAGCCTGATGGATTTTGATACGGTCTACCACTTTGGAAAGGACGTGGATGTACTGACCATTGAAATTGAAAATGTAAACCTGGATGCTTTAGAGCAACTGGAAAATGAGGGTGTCACTGTATATCCGCCCACCAAATCCCTGAGGACCATACAGAATAAGGCCACCCAAAAACTATTTTATACGGACCACGAGATCCCCACCGCACCCTTTATGCGTTTCGCCTACAGCTCAGAACTGGAGGATAGTATTTCCAACGGAGGGCTTTCCTTACCTTTTGTTTGGAAAAGTGCACGGTTTGGTTATGACGGTCAGGGGGTCAAGGTGATTCGTACCATTAAAGATCTAAAAGGCCTCCCCAATGTGGAATGCATTGCGGAGCAGATGGTCAGTTTTAAAAACGAACTGGCGGTTATCGTAGCCAGAAATGCGAAAGGTGCTGTTGTTACCTATCCGGTAGTGGAAATGGAATTCCACCCAGAGGCCAATCAGGTAGAATATGTGATCTGCCCAGCCAGAATTGATGCCGGCGTAGCCCAAAAGGCTCAAGAAGTGGCACTAAAAGTATCTGAAAAGATAGGACAGGTGGGCTTATTGGCCGTAGAACTTTTCCAGACACAGGATGATGAAATTTTAGTCAACGAGGTGGCGCCAAGACCCCACAACAGTGGGCATTATAGCATAGAAGGTAGTTTTACCAACCAATTTGAGCAGCATTTACGCTGTATCTTGGGATTGCCCCTGGGCAAAACGGAAAGTAAGGTAGCCGGCGTTATGGTCAATTTAGTAGGTGCAGAGGGCCATACCGGTCCCGTAGTCTACGAAAATTTGGATGCCATTCTTAGCATGGATGGGGTAACCCCCCATATTTATGGAAAAAAAGAAACCCGCCCTTTCCGTAAAATGGGCCATGTGACCATTGTGGATGCGGATATGGAAAAAGCGAGGCAGGTTGCGCAGGAAGTAAAGGAAAAAATTAAAGTGATTGCAAAATCAAAATAATCAAATCTAAAAATCCAAACGGGTTTTGGGTTTTAAAAATAAGAACAGTATGTCAAAAGTAGCCATAGTCATGGGGAGTACCAGCGACTTGCCCGTTATGCAAGATGCTATCGATATTTTAAAAGGGTTTGATATTGAGGTGGACGTGGATATCGTTTCTGCACACAGAACCCCAGAAAAACTCTATGATTTTAGTAAAAATGCGCATACCAAGGGCTATGCCGTAATTATTGCAGGGGCTGGCGGGGCGGCCCATTTGCCCGGTATGGTGGCTTCCATGTCCCCATTGCCGGTAATTGGCGTTCCGGTAAAGAGTTCCAATTCCATAGATGGTTGGGATTCCGTGCTTTCCATTCTTCAGATGCCCGGTGGTGTTCCCGTAGCTACCGTAGCCCTCAACGGGGCTAAGAATGCGGGAATCCTAGCGGCACAAATTATCGCCAGTTCGGATAAATGCATGTTGGATAAGGTGCTATTGTACAAAGAAGGCCTTAAGCAAAAAGTGATTGATGGGGCCAAAGAAATACGTAAGAAGTAATTAGTTGTTAGTTGTTAGTTGTTAGTTGTTAGTTGTTAGTTGTTAGTTGAAAATATGAAGAACCCCTTATTGGAGCCTTTTGAAACCGCTCCCTTTTCCAAAATAAAGAACGAACATTTTAAGCCGGCCATTGTAGCTGCAATAGCATTGGCCCGGGAAGAAATCGACGCCATTGTTTCCAATCCGGAAGCGGCCACTTTTGAAAATACCATTGCCGCTTTGGACTATTCCGGCTATCAATTGGATCGGGTTTCGAGCATTTTTTTTAACCTGAACTCGGCAGAGACCAATAAAGAAATTCAGGCCATTGCCCAAGAAGTGTCGCCCCTTCTATCCGAATTTAGCAACGACATTACCCTAAACGAGGGGTTGTTTAAACGTGTAAAAACGGTGTACGACCAACGGAAGGATCTAAACTTGAGTACGGAGGAACGTACTTTATTGGATAAACGCTACAAAGGTTTCAGCCGCAACGGTGCCAACCTCTCCGAGGATAAAAAGAAGCGACTGCGCGAAATCGATACAAAACTGGCAAAACTAAAATTACAATTTGGGGAAAACGTATTGGCGGAGACCAATGCCTACCAAATGCATTTGACCAATGAAAGTGATTTGAGCGGACTTCCGGAGGGTGCCAAGGAAGCTGCCGCACAGCTTGCCAAATCAAAAGAATTGGAAGGCTGGTTGATTACCTTGGACTATCCCAGCTACATTCCTTTTATGAAGTATGCCAAAAACAGGACACTTAGAAAAGAACTTTCGTTGGCGTTTGGGAGCAAAGGTTTTAAGAACGACGAGTTGGACAATCAAGAAAACGTCCTGCAAATTGTAAAGCTACGACATGAACGCGCCCAGCTATTGGGCTACAAAACCCATGCGCATTTTGTGTTGGAAGAGCGTATGGCGGAAACCCCGGAAAAGGTGCGTTCCTTTTTGGAAGAACTGCTCACCAAGGCCAAGCCGGCGGCCGAAAAAGAGTTCTATGAATTGGAACACTTTGCCAAGGAACTTGATGAAATTGACCGTTTGGAAAAATGGGATAGTTCCTATTATTCCGAAAAGCTAAAGCAACGCCTTTTTGACTTGGATGATGAAAAGCTAAAACCTTATTTTAAGTTGGAGAACGTTATTGACGGGGTTTTTAAAGTTGCCAAAAAACTCTTTGGCTTATCTTTTAAGGAGGTTTTTGACATAGATAAGTACCATAAAGAAGTGATGACTTTTGAGGTATATGACGAAGATCAAAATTTTATAGCGCTCTTCTATGCCGATTTTCACCCGCGGGCCGGAAAACGGGGCGGTGCTTGGATGACCTCATTTAAATCACAATTCAGAAAAAATGGAGAGGACAGTAGGCCCCACATCTCCAACGTCTGTAATTTTACACCTTCCACGGAAACCAAACCTTCCCTGCTGACCTTTAATGAAGTGACCACCTTGTTCCATGAGTTTGGCCACGGCCTCCATGGCATGCTCGCCAATACGACCTACCCTAGCCTTTCCGGTACCTCCGTATATTGGGATTTTGTGGAATTGCCCAGTCAGGTATTGGAAAATTGGTGTTATGAAAAGGAAGCTTTGGAGCTTTTTGCCATGCACTATGAGACGGGTGAACCCATCCCCATGGAGTACATTAAAAAAATTAAAGCATCGGCTACCTTTCAAGAAGGGATGCAGACCCTTAGGCAAATAAGTTTTGGGAAATTGGATATGGCATGGCACGGTCAAGACCCTACCGAAGTAACCAATATAAAGCCCTTTGAAACCCAAGCTTTTGCCGGCACGCAACTGTATCCGGATACACCATCAACCTGCATGAGTACCGCATTTGGACATATTTTCCAGGGAGGCTATTCCTCAGGCTATTATAGCTACAAATGGGCGGAGGTCTTGGATGCGGACGCCTTTGCGTATTTTAAGGAAGAGGGCATCTTCAACAAGGAAATTGCCCAAAAGTTCAAAGAACACGTACTTTCAAAAGGAGGTACGGAAAACCCAATGGTCTTATACAAGCGTTTTAGGGGCCAGGAACCCAAGATTGAAGCCCTATTGGAACGGGCTGGGTTGTTGGTTTAAGGTCACGGTGATTTATTAAACTTTCAATAATTATTGAAAGTTTAAAATTTTGCACTATCTTTGTGCTATGAATTACGAAGAAGCAAAAGATAAGTTCATAAGTACCTGGGGAAGCTTAGGAAGTCTATGGGGCATCAACAAAGCCATGGCCCAAATACAAGCACTACTCTTTATCTCTACAAAACCTTTGACTACGGAAGAGATAATGGATACCCTCAAAATTTCCCGAGGAAACACTAGCATGAACGTACGTCAGCTTATCGACTGGGGCATAGTCACCAAAACCTTGGTTGCGGGGGAACGAAAAGAGTTTTACACCACCGAGAAAGACGTTCAAGAACTGGCAAGGATTATTGCAAAGGAACGAAGCCGTAGGGAAATACGACCCGTTATAAAAACCTTGCGTGAGGTTAGTACCATGGAAGACGATGGCACGGCAAAAACCAAAGAACTTATCAAACAGACCAAAGCGCTACACGAATTGGCCGAAACGGCAGATAGTATGTTGCACAAAATCATCAACCAAAAACAGAACTGGCTTACCAAATCGGTTCTAAAACTATTTAGCTAAAAAAATTTAAACTGTACTTTCAATTATTTCTGAAACTTTAAAAATACATATTATGGCACATTCCGTTCCCAATTGGTTCATCGTATTAGGAGGCATTGGACAAATCTTTACCGCATTGATATATCCGTACATCAGGCATCGCGTTTTCGATTGGTATACTGATGTAAAAAAACTAAAGCCCCTGAACCAGGAGATTGCAAAAACCTATGGGCGCTATATA
>CALEYA010000037.1 GCA_937926215.1 uncultured Croceitalea sp.
ATTCCATCACCCCAAACATTTCCCCAAAAACAGGGACGAATTATTAATAGTTGCCATTAGCCCGGATTAACTGGGCATTTTGCTATTTTTATGATGAAGATGTATTCAGCTGCTAAAAACGGAATTTTACTGACATAGCCGTATTCCCGCTTAGCTGGACAGTTCCCTGCCTATGAAAAAATTACTTGTTGGCCTCGCATCCTGGTTGTTTCCAAGTAAGGTAACGGCATTCGCTTATGGCCAATTGACCAATCCCCAAGTGCGGAAACTGCGGGAAAATGAGTTGCATGTTTTGGATAAAGCCCAAAAAGAACGGTTTCCCTTTAAAGGCTTTGATATTCAATTGTATACTTGGACAGGTGGCGAAAAAGGAATCCTATTGATCCATGGTTGGGAAGGCCAAGCGGGAAATTTTTCAGATGTAATAGCGATGCTTTTGGAGAACGGGTATACTGTACATGCCTTTGACGGACCATCCCACGGCTTTAGCAGTAAGGGAAACACCAGTTTGTTCGAGTTTGCGGAACTGGTAGGGGTTCTCATTAAAAAATACCAAGTTAAAGCATTGGTCAGCCATTCTTTTGGTGGGGTGGCAACCACCTATGCCCTGTATGTCAATCCTGAAATCCACATTGAAAAATATGTATTGCTAACCACACCTGATAAGTTTAGTGAAAGAATCGATGATGTTGCGGAAATGGTGGGCATTACCGACAAGGTTAAAAATAGGTTGATCAATAGATTGGTAAGCGAAACAGGAATGGATTTAAAAATCCTTAATGTTAGCAAGTTTGTTAAAACCATACGTGTAGCTAAAGCATTGATTATCCACGATAAAAATGATACGGTTATTCCTATAGCACGGGCACGGAACGTTCATCAAAATTGGACGGCATCAGAATTAAAAGAAATTGAAGGAACGGGACATTTTCGCATTTTAAGAACAATATGGGTACTGGAAGAGGTTGTAGCTTTTTTAGATGGAGGGAAAAGCTAGCCATAGCTTAGAACGGAAGGGTTCCATTGCTTTTCTTTTTCGATAAATGAGTATAGGACGATTTTTTGCTATATTTTAGTTAAGTAAGAGGCCGCTTTTGAGATTACCGTGAAAAACATATTTAATTCATCGCTTTTTAAAAATAGTACTAAAAATGAAGACACTGATTTTTACACTTTGTTTGACGTGCCTAATGCACTATCATACTTTTGCACAATCTGAATTTGTTTTAGAACCCTCTCAAAACATGTTAATGACTGGAAAAGGGGCTGGACAAGACGCTACCATCAATCCCTACTATGGACAAGATTGCTATGCCATAGTTGAAAATATGGGTGCGGCGGAATTCTCCATTAGAATCCAACAGAAGGGAAAAATTATAGATACCATAGCCATCCTAGAAAATGAAACTATAAAGGTGAAGCTACTGAAAGGGCAGGAATTGTATCTGGATTCAAATCCAGAAGAAATCGTAAAAGTCAAGTTGGATTACAAGGAAATTGAGCCAAAACGATAAATCTGTCAAGTCGTTGGGATAGCTATCCCATATATTCCAAATACCGATAAAAACCCACGTTGGAATGTATTGTTTTTATACCCGTAAACATCATATATAAGACCTACAACACATAAACCAACGTTATATTGGGGTTTTAGCATCTTACATTTATGGATATAAAACATCTAGAAAAAGTAGTATCCGAAGCCATTTTGGATTGGAAACCCCTTTCTGGAGGGGATACTTCAACCGCTTATCGCATACAAACTGCAAACAACGCCTATTTTTTAAAAACCGCCACTGGATCAAGAGCTTTGCCACTATATACTGCAGAAAAAAAGGGGTTGCAGCAATTAGCGGCCACTCAGACCATAGCAGTTCCAGCGATACTTGCCGTTGAAGAATATAAAGGTGGGGCTTTTTTTATCATGGAATTTATCAATAGTAAGCGACCCAACAATAAGGATTTTGAGCTTTTAGGTAGGCAATTGGCACAGTTGCACCTGGCTCCTGTTAACATCCAAGAATTTGGAAATGAAAGGGACAATTTTATTGGATCCTTGCCCCAAGACAACACATGGTCTTCGGATTGGACCACTTTTTATGTGAAGGAGCGTTTAGAACCACAATTAAAACGTGCATTTGAAAACGGTTTGTTGGCTAAAAGGAAAATTCCTGAAACGGAGATGCTTATGACCGGCTGCGGCTCTTTATTCGAACAGGTCTCCCCTTCCCTAATCCATGGCGATTTTTGGAGTGGAAACTACCTTATACGTAGTGACGGAAAACCCTTCGCTATTGACCCTGCGCCCTATTACGGCCATTCCGTTGTTGATTTGGCCATGAGCAAGCTTTTTGGAGGGTTTGCCCCTGCTTTTTATGAGGCCTATCACGAATTGATTCCCCAACGGGAAAATCAAAAAGAATTGGAAGACATTTATCAATTGTATTACCTTTTGGTCCATTTAAACCTTTTTGGAAGATCCTATAAAAGCAGTGTGACTAGCCTATTGCAACGCTATTTTTAAGCAAAAATGGAATACTGTGCTACCTAATGCTACTTCAAGGATTCCTTCCGCTATATTTGTAACTACCAATGAGTTCGCAACAATCAAAAAAGCAACATCTGGATTACAACTGGATTTCCGATCCTAAGGTTTTTAATGTGGGACAACGACCTCCACAGGCGTTTAGACATTCGGACCGCGGGAACACACTTTCCTTAAATGGGCCCTGGGCCTTCTTTTGGACAGATGATCTTTTGGAAGTACCCCAAAACTTTTCAGCCAGGGGTTTTGATTATTCGGCTTGGGATACCCTACCGGTGCCTGCAAACTGGGAAATCAACGGTTATGGTACCCCCATTTATGTAAACGATCGCTATCCGTTTTCAAAAAATCCTCCTATAGTTCCTCAAAAGAACCCCACGGGTATCTATAAAAAAAAGGTGATAATCCCAAAAGAATATCACAATAAGCAGGCTTTTTTAGAAGTAGGGGCTATCAAATCGGCAGCCTATTTTTGGGTGAACGGTGAATTTTTAGGTTACAATCAAGATAGTAAGACCGAAGTAGTCTTTGATATTACCCCATACTTGGACAAAGAAATTGAAATTACCATACAAGCTTTCCGCTGGTGCGATGGGAGTTATTTGGAATGTCAGGATTTTTGGCGCCTTAGCGGTATCGAACGTGAGGTGATCCTCAAATTCTATGAACCCGTACATATTTCGGACCACAGCATCAACGCTTCTTTGGGCCATAACTATACCCATGGTGAACTGTCACTTGAGGTTACCGTGCAAAACAAAACCGATGCCACGGCATCAGGTAAACTAGTGTTAGTGCTAGCTGATGCAAACGGAAAAAATATCTGGAAATCCGAACTGCCTTATAAATGCAAAGCGGGTTCCCAAATAGAGTTGGTCTTAAAAGAAACCATTCCAAACATCAGTGCTTGGAGAGCGGAAACGCCCACCTTATACGGATTGACCCTTGCATTGACATCGGAAGAAATCATTCTGGATAGCATCCACTCCAATATAGGATTTCGAAAGGTGGAAATCTTAAAAAATCGACTCCACATCAATGGAAAACCCCTTACGCTAAAAGGTGTTAACCGCCATGAGCACGATGAGCATACGGGACATGTCATCAGCAAAAAAAGTATGGTGCAAGATATTCTGTTGATGAAGCAATACCATGTTAACGCCGTTCGTAATAGTCATTATCCCAATGCTCCCGAATGGTACCGACTCTGCGATGAATATGGGCTTTATGTAGTGGATGAAGCCAATATTGAAAGCCACGGTATGGGATATGAAGAGGAGAGTTTGGCGAAAGACCCTATTTGGGGAGCGGCCCATATGGACCGCGTACAACGCATGTACCAACGTAGTAAAAACCACTGTTCCGTTATTATATGGTCCTTAGGCAATGAAGCCGGCAACGGAATCAATTTTCAGGAAGCCTATGATTGGTTAAAGGAACAAGACCCTACGCGCCCGGTACAGTATGAACAAAGCATGGAGGAGGCCAATACCGATATCGTCTGCCCCATGTACCCTACACCTTCCCATATAGTGGACTATGCCAAAAATAGGGGCGACAGACCGTTTATCATGTGCGAATACTCCCATGCCATGGGGAACAGCAACGGCAACCTCACCGACTATTGGGAGTTGATCCGAAAATACGATTGCCTGCAAGGTGGTTTTATTTGGGATTGGATGGACCAAGGACTTAGCACCCTAGAAAACGATACGGAATTTTGGGCCTTTGGGGGGCATTTTGGTTCTAAAGACACCCCAAGCGATGGGAATTTTTGCATCAACGGACTTTTATGGCCGGACAGAACGCCCAAACCCGCCATGGAAGAAGTAAAAAAAATGTACGCCCCTATACGGTTTGTTCTATTGGACAAGGATATCGGGCATTTAAAACTGAGCAACGAATGGTTGTTTACACCCGTTCAAAACGCGGTTTTGGAATGGACCGTTTCTTCCATTTCCGGGGTTTTAGCTTCCGGAAGACTACCTATAGACCTCATTGCGTACTCGGAAAAGGAAATCAGGTTGGACTATGCTTTGGCCCAAAAACATCATGAAGAGGATTACTATTTAAAGGTTTGCCTTAATTCTGAATCGCAACACAAAACCGTTAAAACACCCAAGGTTTTAGGCACGGACCAATTTCTACTTTACAAAAAGAAGGTGACCCTATTACCTAAGACAAAAGGCAAATACGCCATAACCAAATCGGCCAATGACTATTCTCTTGGGAACAACACTACTTTTGGTCTTAAGGTGGATGGGGAAACCGGATTGATTTCCAGCATGACCGCTAAAGGGATTCAAATTCTAGACCAATCCGTAAAGCCGATATTCTGGAGGCCTCCAACAGATAATGACTTTGGATGGAACATGCCAGAAATTTGCGCCTTTTGGAAAACGGCCAGTGTACATTTTAAGCTCCTGCGCATCGAAGAAAAAGCAAACGGTTTGATCGCTACTTTTGATTTGGGGGAAAATGCAGCGCAATGCATGCTAACCTATGAACTTCTAGACGATACTCACCTTAAAATTGGGGCAAGCCTGTACATTCAAAAGCCGTTACCCTTACTGCCCCGTTTTGGGTTGCATATGCCATTGATAGGCCTGCTGTCCCAACTGCAATGGTATGGAAGGGGACCGCACGAAAACTATGTGGACCGTAAGGCTTCTGCATATATGGACTGGCATACTTCATCAGTTACGGAACAATACGTACCCTACATTTCCCCTCAGGAAAATGGTGCCAAACAAGATTGTAGGCAAGTGATCCTAAGCGGTGTAAAAGAATCGCAGTTAGTGTTAACAGCGGATGTACCCTTTTCATTTAGCGCATTGCGCTATAGTCCGTGGGAATTGAACAGAAATCATCGAGACAAAAAGCATAGCGCAACAATAGTGCCATCCAACAGCACCCATCTCTGCATGGATGCTGTCCATATGGGCCTTGGCGGTATTGATTCTTGGCTCTCCAAACCTATGGATAACTACCTGTTAAAGGCTGTAAACCATTCATTTAATATCTTTATCAAAATCAACTAACCCTTTTTTATGGAAAGCACCATCTCTACCATCGACATTGGCATTATCATCGCTTACTTTTTTATTGTTCTCTTTATTGGCTTATGGATTTCCCGAAAGACAAAAACTGGTGAAGACCTTTTTCTGGGCGGGCGTACTTTTGGTTGGGGCATCATAGGGCTTTCCCTCTTTGCATCCAATATTTCCGGAGCTACCATTGTAGGTTTGGCAGGTGCCGCCTATACCACGGGTATTGTCAATTCCGTATACGAATGGATGTCCGGTCTACCGTTGATCATTGCTGCGCTCATTTTTATACCCTTATATCTTCGCAGTCACATTACCACCATACCGGAGTTTCTAGAACTACGCTATGATAGGCGTTCGCAAAAATTCTTTTCCATAGTGACCATTTTTAGTACGATAATGATAGAAACGGCGGGGGCACTTTACGCCGGAAGCTTGGTGCTACAAACTTTTTTCCCGGATTTGATCATGTGGCAAACCGCTTTGGTGTTGGCCGTGGTGGCCGGTATTTATACCGCTGGGGGAGGCTTAAAAGCGGTGGTGTATACAGATGCCATACAGGCCGTTATTCTAATTGTGGGGTGTGGAATCATCAGTTGGATTCTCTTTGGTCGATTGGATTACGATTGGGGCAAGGTGGTTTCCAGTGCCCCGGAAGGGCATTTTTCCGTGGTACGACCCATTGACGACGAGGGGCTTCCATGGCCAGGCTTATTAATGGGTGTACCTATTCTTGGTTTTTGGTACTGGTCCACCAACCAATACATCTTTCAGCGTGTCCTTGGAGCACGAGATATTAAGCAAGCCAGATGGGGCCTTATGTTTGCCGGGTTCTTAAAAGTTATACCGCTTTTTATTATGGTTATCCCTGGGGCAATGGCGATAAGCTTATTCCCGGATATTGCCAATGGCGACGCCGTATTCCCTACTTTGGTCACCAAGGTACTACCCGTAGGTTTGGTAGGGCTGGTCTTGGCCGGAATAATTTCCGCCATCATGTCCAGCGTGGATTCTGCCTTAAATTCCTCTTCTACCCTATTGGTCATCGACTTTATAAAACCAAAGAGAAAGAGCATTACGGAAAAAGAAGTCGTAAAATACGGACGTATCTCCACTTTGGTTTTCATGCTGATAGCCGCACTATGGGCACCCCAGATTCAAAATTTTACAGGGCTTTGGGACTACCTACAGCAGATGTTTTCCATTATTGTTCCGCCTGTTGCGGTGATTTTCTTGGTTGGTGTGTTTTACAAAAGGGGTAACGGACATGGTGCTTTCTGGACCTTGGTTTTAGGGACATTGGCAGGAATCCTATTGTTCGTATTGGAACAATTTGACCTTTGGCATTTGCATTATACCATTAATGTTGGGCTTATGGTCTTGCTTTCAACGGTGATTTTTATTGTCGTCAGTTTGCTTACCCCAGCACCAGATGCAGAAAAGATACGGTCCCTCACCTATAAAAAGGAACTTATTATGGAAGGGTTTACCAATGTACCGTGGTACCTAAACTATATCAACCATATTATTATCCTAGTTTTATTGATTACCGGAATTCTCATTTGGTTGTGGTAGCCAAAGTTCGTTGGCTAAGGGAGGTGGCTACGATGCTTAGCAAATAAAGAAAGGCCTCCTTGATACGACTACTTGATAAAAACTTAAGTGAATCATATGGAAAAGAAATATCCTTTACCCCCTTTTAATGAGGCGACGGCCAAACAAAAAATCCAAATGGCGGAAGATGGTTGGAACAGTAAGAATCCCAAAAAAGTGGCCCTTGCCTATACCGTTGACAGTGAATGGCGCAACAGAAATGTATTTATAAAAGGTAGAGATCAAATTATTGACTTTTTGACCGATAAGTGGGAACAGGAACTGAACTACAAACTAAAAAAGGAATATTGGGCGCATACCGATAACCGAATTGCCGTTCGCTTTGAATACGAATACCAAGATAAAAACGGACAATGGTGGCGGGCATATGGAAATGAAAACTGGGAGTTTGACACCAACGGTCTTATGGCAAAAAGATATGCCAGTATCAACGATTTGGCCATAACCGAAGGGCAACGGATATTGGCTTGAAAATTATAAAACCAACATGGGCAAATGGATAGATTTAAGCCATACGGTTGCAGATAGCCGGTACATTTATACGATTGTTAGCAGCAGACTGAAAAAGGATAAACAATAATTAAGCATAAATACACAGATGCCAGAACAACTGTACAAAGGAAAGAAAGAGATGACTGTACAATTTATGAAATATGGCTCGGGTCTTAATTGATGGGCCTCATAATTAAAAATCTATGATAACAATAAATCCTTACATCTATTTTGACGGAAATTGTGAAGAAGCATTTAATTTTTACGAATCTGTTTTTCGCAAGGAAATCAGCCATATTAGTAAATACAAAAACGTACCTGAACCAGAAAGAAATATTTTTCAAGAGTCTGACGAGAAAATTATGCATGTTACTTTACCTGTGAGCAAAGAGACAATGTTAAATGGCTCCGACAACTCATTGGCATATGAGGAAATGGTACAGTATAAAACCTTTACTCTTATCATTCACGCCGATAGCAAAGAAGAGGTTGACCGGCTATTTGGCGAGCTTTCTCAAAATGGACAAATAAAAGTACCCGTAGGTTTGACATTCTGGGGTGCTTACTATGGTCAGTGTATTGATAAATTTGGTATAAGTTGGAAAATAACTTTAGCATCAGAAAATTAGAGTGAATCTTCCATGAATGAAGAGATGTGATTCTGTTTTAATACGTATGTTGCGAATAACAAAGATAAAGCCAGTGGCTAACAATGGTAACCGTTGCACAAGCCTAAATTCTGAATAAAAATCAAACGATACAAACCTCTTAAAGGGGGGGGCTTTTTGAATCAGTATCAAAGCGTCATTTTAGATGTCTTGGCGAACCTAAAAATAGGTCGGAAACAACACTTTGCAAGTCCAAGAAATACATTTTAAAGAATCCGAAAAATACCGACTATGGGAAAATACTACTCTCCCATGGCCGCAGCTACCGCAGCGGATAATCGTTTATAGGTTCCGTTCTCCAAGCGCTCCCTAATCGCAGAAAAAGCTTCCAAAGTCTCCGCAATATCCTGCATGGTATGGGTAGCGGTAGGAATCATTCGCAACAAAATCAATCCTTTAGGTATTACCGGATACACCACTATGGAACAGAAGATTCCATAATTTTCGCGCAAATCCTTTACCAAAGCCATAGCTTCTGGGATACTTCCGTTTAAATACACGGGCGTTACACAGCTAGTAGTAGTTCCAATATTGAATCCACGCTCTTTTAGACCGTTCTGTAAGGCGTTTACGTTCTCCCAAAGCTTGTTTTTAAGCTCTGGCATGGTACGCAACATATCCAAGCGTTTTAAGGCTCCCTTCACATAAATCATGGGTAGTGATTTTGCGAACATCTGCGAACGTAAGTTGTATTTTAAAAAGTCGATAATCTCCTTATCCGCAGCTAAAAAAGCTCCGATACCCGCCATAGATTTCGCAAAGGTGGCAAAATACACGTCAATATCGTCCTGTACGTCTTGTTCTTCACCTGCTCCTGCCCCGGTTTTTCCCAAAGTTCCAAAACCATGGGCATCATCAACCAGCAAACGGAAATTATATTTTTTCTTAAGCGCTACGATTTCCTTTAAAATCCCTTGCTCCCCGCGCATTCCAAAAACGCCTTCGGAAATCACCAGAATACCACCTCCGGTCTCTTGCGCCATTTTGGTAGCTCGCTCCAAGTTCTTTTCCAGACTTTCAACATCATTGTGCTTAAAGGTAAAACGTTTGCCTACATGCAAACGCACACCGTCTATGATACAGGCATGGCAATCCACATCATATACAATAATATCGTCTTTGGCTACCAAAGCATCCACACAGGACATGATTCCTTGATATCCAAAATTCAACAAATATGCAGACTCCTTGTCAACAAAAGCCGCCAATTCCTCTTCCAGTTGTTCGTGAAAATCGGTATGGCCGCTCATCATTCGCGCGCCCATTGGGTAGGCAGAACCGTGCTCATAGGCGGCATCACCGTCCACCTTTTTGATCTCGGGAAGATTAGCCAAGCCTAGGTAATCGTTGACACTCCAAGTAATGACTTCCTTACCTTGAAACTTCATTCTATTTGATATGGGACCTTCCAATTTTGGAAATACAAAATACCCTTCAGCCTGTGATGCCCACTTGCCCAAAGGTCCTTTATTCTCTAAAATCCTATCAAATAAATCTCTCATCTGCCCTTAAATTGTTTGAACTGCAAAAATATATATTTTTATGGACCTTGCAATGCGATATCCGCAAACAAAAAAAGGCATCTCACTAAAGATGCCTTTGCTGTATTTTACTATTGGTTTGACTATTTGATGTATTGGACTTCCTTGGGCGATTCGGCATTTTTGCCATTGAAAAAGCCTTGGTTTTCCATCCATTCATCACTGTACACCTTGCTCATGTACCGTGAACCGTGGTCCGGAAATAATATGACCACATTACTGTCCGCTGTAAATTCCCCCTCTGTATGGTACTGCATTACAGCTTGCATGGCCGCACCGGAGGTGTAGCCAACGAACATACCTTCTGCATGGGCAATTTTACGTGCCATATGCGCACTTTCCGCATCGGTCACCTTGATGTACCGATCAATGGCATTGAAATCCGTAGCTTTTGGAATCAGGTTTTTACCCAATCCCTCTATTCGGTAAGGATAAATTTCCTCTTGGTCCAATTCCCCGGTTTCGTGGTATTTCTTTAAAACTGATCCATACGCATCAACCGCCAATACTTTGATATCCGAATTCTGTTCTTTTAAAAAACGTGCCGTACCGGAAATAGTTCCTCCAGTACCACTACAAGCGACCAAATGCGTGATTTGCCCTCCTGTTTGTTCCCATATTTCTGGGCCGGTAGACTTGTAATGGGCCTCTATATTCAACTCGTTAAAATATTGGTTGATGTAAATGGAACCCGGTGTTTCCTTATGCAACCTCTTGGCCACTTCATAGTACGAACGTGGGTCGTCCGCACTTACGTGGGCGGGACACACATAAACTTCCGCACCCATGGAGCGTAGCATATCTATTTTATCCAATGATGATTTTGAACTTACCGCCAAAATACATTTGTATCCCTTTACCATACTGGCCATGGCCAAACTAAAGCCCGTATTACCGGATGTAGTTTCTATAATGGTACTGTTCTCGTTTAACAAGCCTTTTTGTTCCGCTTGCTCAATAATATGTACGGCAATCCTATCCTTGGCAGAATGCCCTGGATTAAAAGCTTCCATTTTTGCAAAATAATTACCAGAGAGGGATTCCGTAATTCTGTTCAGTTTTACCAGCGGGGTATTACCAACTAGCTCCAGAATATTGTTGTAGGCCTTTATTGTGTTACTCATAGTTCAGTCGGGTAATTTAGACGGTCCTAAAACCGTTAAAATCAGTTGCAAAGCTACTATTTTTTAATTTGATGGCACTTTCCCCTCTAAATCCAGGATAAACGCATATTCCTTAGCGGTCTCCTTAAGCGCTTCAAACCTCCCTGAGGCCCCACCGTGGCCTGCATCCATATTGGTTTCCAAAAACAGTTGCTTGTTGTTGGTTCTGTATTCCCTCAATTTTGCCACCCATTTTGCCGGTTCCCAATATTGCACTTGCGAATCATGCAGTCCGGTAGTCACCAAAAGGTTGGGATAGGCCATTTTACCAACATTATCATAAGGGGAATACGCTTTCATATAGTCGTAATATAACTTTTCATTTGGATTCCCCCACTCATCATACTCCCCGGTAGTCAACGGAATACTGTCGTCCAACATGGTAGTGATCACATCTACAAAAGGCACTTGTGCAACCACACCATTGTAAAGTCCCGGTGCCATATTTACTATAGCCCCCATGAGCAAGCCCCCGGCGGAACCACCCATGGCGTACAAATGTTCTTTGCTGGTATAGTTGCTGGAAATCAAATGTTCGGAAACCGTGATGAAATCTGTAAAAGTGTTCTTTTTAGTTAACAATTTTCCGTCTTCATACCAAGGTCTGCCCAAATACTCGCCTCCACGCACATGGGCAATGGCGAAGACAAAACCACGATCCAATAAACTTAATCGTCCTGTTGAAAAGTACGGGTCTATGGTAGACCCATAAGAGCCATAGGCATATTGTAACAAGGGCGCGGAGCCGTCCAAAGGCGTATCCTTATGGTATACCAAGGAAATAGGGACCTTAACGCCATCCGTAGCGGTGGCCCATATCCGTTCCGATTTATAATTGGCACTATCAAATTTACCCCCAAGCACTTCTTGCTCCTTTAAAACCGTTTTTTCCTGGGTACGCATATTAAAATCGATAATAGCGTAAGGCGATGTCATGGCATTGTAGAAATAGCGTAGGGTTTCCGTTTCAAAATCAACATTCACAAAAGCCCCGGCCACATAGGTCTCGCTCTCAAAAGGCAGGTAATAGGCATCCTTGCCGTCCCATCGTACTATTTTAAGTTTGTTCAATCCCTTCTCGCGCTCCGCTAGGACATAGTAATCCTCAAAAATTTCAATATCTTCCAAAAGCACATCTTCCCGATGGGGAATGAAATCCACCCAATCCTCGTGTGAAGTTTTACCTTCCGAAGTTTTCATCAACTTAAAATTGGTTGCGCCGTCCTTATTGGTCAATACATAAAAACTGTCGTTATAATGCGAGATGGAATATTCCAATCCTTGGGTCCGCTTAGAAAACATGGTAAACTCACCATCCGGTTGGTCCGCTGGTAGAATTTGATATTCCGATGTCAACGTACTGGAGGAACCAATAACGATGTATTTTTTTGATTTTGTTTTGTATACAAAGGTGTTGTAGGTGTCATCAGCTTCATGAAAAACCAATTTATCGGTAGCGGTATCCGTACCAAGAATATGCTTGTAAATCTTATCGGAACGTAGCGTTACCGGGTCTTTTTTAGTGTAGAACACCGTTTTATTATCCGCGGCCCAAACTGTTCCGCCCGTGGTATTCTCTATTTTATCGGCATATAGCTTCCCAGTGGTCAAATCTTTAAACTGAATATGGTATTGCCTCCTGGATACGGTATCTACAGCAAAGGCAGCTATGGTGTTATCCGGACTTACCGCAATTCCCCTCAAATTAAAATAGTCATGTCCTTTGGCCAATTGGTTGCAATTGAACAGGATTTCTTCTTCATTTTCCAACGACCCTTTCTTTCTGGAGTAAATAGGATACTCCTTACCAACCTCATAACGTGTAATATAGTAGTACCCGTTCTTCTTATAGGGTACGGAAGTGTCATCTTCCTTAATGCGCGATTTCATTTCAATATAAAGTTCTTCTTGAAAAGCCACGGTATGCTTGGTACTTTCCTTGTAAAAGGTATTTTCCGCTTCTAAATAAGCGATGACCTCAGGATTCTCGCGCTCGTTCAACCAATAATAATCGTCTACCCGCACATCGCCATGGATTTCCAGTTGTTTTGGTTTTTTGGGTGCTTCAGGTGCTTGTAATTCCATTTTAGTTTGTTCTTTACACGAATTTGCAAAAGTAAGACAGACAATAGAAAGAAGTAGGTAATTGGTGGTTGTTTTCATTTATGGTATAATTTTTGGCAATTTACTCCATAATGCAGATTTAAATCTAATTTTAGTGAGACAAAATGCTCTTGATCTTGTCCAAAACCAAGATGATTTAGTGCCGTTGAATACTCAAACCAAGTGGTTATTGGGCTTACGAGAAGGTTTTTACTAATTTTGTAGGGAATACGATTTAAAATAGCTTAGATATGTTTGGAGATATTATGGGCATGATGGGAAAATTAAAAGAGGCCCAAGCCAAAGTAGAAGCTACCAAAAAAAGATTGGACACCGTAATGGTGGAAGAACAATCTGCTGATGGTCTATTACGTGTTACCCTTACCGCCAATAGGGAGGTAAGGTCCATAACTTTGGATGATTCCCTTTTAAAGGATAAGGAGCAGTTGGAAGACTATTTGGTCATCACCCTTAATAAAGCTATTGCCAAAGCTACTTCGGTCAATGAAGCGGAACTGGGAGCGGTTGCCAAAGAGGGGATGCCCAATATTCCGGGAATGGATGCGTTATTTAAATAGTAGTAAAGGAAAATACACCTAATTCGTAGTGTTATGAAAGTATTGATTTATAGTTTGATTCTTTTTTTAGTTCCATTTAGTAATGAAACTGCCACCACAAGTGTGGATTGGAAAACCGATTACGGTATGGTACTAAAAAGGGCTAAAAAAGAAAAAAAGAACGTATTGGTCTATTTTACGGGCAGCGATTGGTGTCCTCCATGTAAAATGCTGAAAAAGGACCTTTTTGAAACCGATGCCTTTAAAACGGCATCAGAAGATTATGTGTTGTTGTATGTCGATATTCCACGGAATAAGGACTTGATTACTCCCGAACAGCTGGCGCAAAACAAAAGCCTATTGAGCAAATACAATAAAAAAGGTGTTTTCCCTTTATTGGCCGTGCTAAGTCCAAATGGTGTGCTGTTGGATGACTATTCCGGCTACAGTATGAACGGCGAAGTTGGCTATCATCTGGATTTTATCAAACGAAACAAATAGCAATAAACTACCCCCAAGGGTATTCTATCCTTTGGCGGTACCAATAAAAAAACTCCGATGTAACCATCGGAGTTTTTAGTTGTATGCTTATGGGGAACGGTTTAGTTGATCAACCTAAACTCGGTCCTTCTGTTAGAAGCGTGCTCTCTTTCCGTACAAGAAACACCATCCGAACATCTGTTCTTTAATTTATTTTCACCATATCCGTTGGCTACTAACAAGCTAGCGTTAACGCCATTGGCAATCAAGTAATCCGCAACCGCTTTGGCCCTTCTTTCAGAAAGACTTTGGTTTGAAGAAGCAGTACCTCTAGCATCAGTATGGGAAGCGATTTCCAATTTAGCACCTGGGTTTTGCTGTAATACGGGCATCAACCTAGAATCGATGATTTTTTTGGCTTCGCTTGTCAAGGTAGCGCTACCCAAATTCCAGTTGATCGGAAGTGCCTGGTACTCTACTAAAGAACACTCAACCTCTTTCCAAGTAGTAAGACCACCTTTAGTTTTCAATACTTCTTTAGTAACTGTTTTGGTAACAGCTGGTACTGTTTCCTCAACAGTATAAGCATCTTTATCAATAACCGTTCTTGTAATGGTATTGTACTCAGCAGGAATTACTTCTTCAACAACCTTTGCAGGCTCTAACATCACCCTTTTTGTATAGCTAGCGTTCTTAGCAGCGATAGGGGTTTTTGAAGCACTGGCATCAGCAGCCAAAACTTGCGTGCTCACGGTAGTGAATTCGGCAGGGTAGCCTTTGTAACACCAGTAGCGGCAGTCATCTGGGTTTCCAGAAGCACAATCAGGTGCTGGAGAACCTAGCTCCCACTGGGCGTAAGCTGGTTTAACTTCGATAGTTTCCGAAGAAGAACGGAACGTTGCGGGACTAATCTTTAGTGAATTTGCTCCTTCTTTAGAAACATAACTAACTGTTTCCGTACCCCATTTGGCAGGAACAACAGTCATTTTTTTACCTTCTTCTTTGATTAGCACACGCTCAGTAACCGTTTTAAAAGTCGCTGGAACGGTTTTTAAAACCTTGTAAGCAGGTTTTACTTCCACTGTCATAGTTTCATTTACGTAAACATCTGGGGTAGTACAACGCACGTAGCATTTTCCGGGTTCTGGATTCTGCGGTAAATCTTGCGCACTCATGGTAGCGACGGCAAAAATAGCCGTTAATAGTAATAGTTTTTTCATCGTTGATAAAGTGTTTAATTAAAATTAAGTCCAGCAATATAATCGCTGATTTTCTTATTAGAAACAAACTTCTTAAAAAAGTCACAAAATTTACAGAAAACGCAATGACTTTCCTTAATATGCTGATAATACTTCAAAGGATTTCGGACCAATTAGTTGACATGCAATAATTAAAAACCTATTTTTAAGAAAAAGTAGGTATGATTACAGTAGAAAACGCGAATAAAAATGGGTTTCAATTTAAGGTAACATCCCGTTCCGGAAACACGCTTTTGGAAAGTATTGCATTTACGGATAAGCGTGAAGCGGAACAGACCGTACAACAATTATCAAGGGCACAGGTCACTTTTCAAAAAGTGGAACGCAAAACCAACCTGGAAGGTAAATTTCTATTCCATCTAAAAAATGAGGAAGGGAAAATATTAGGAACAAGCGGCTTGTATTCGTCGGAAGCAGGCATGGAAAATGGCATAAAAAACTTCCGCAAAAACTTAACCAGTGCCTAAAGATCTTTAAGCAAGCTTAACGTCATCTCATGCTTTTCCGCGGTATAGTCCAAATGGGTGACCATTCTTAATTTCCCTTGGCCCATACTTATAATCTGTATGTTCTTTTCTTCCAAGCGTTCCATAAACGTATTGCCGTTCAAAAGGGATTCGTCCAATTCAAATATGATAATATTGGTCTCAATAGGCTCCACGCTCTTAATGAAATCCAGATTCCCCAAAACAGCACCTAATTCCTTTGCTTTAGCATGATCCTCCTCCAAGCGGTTGATATGATGGTCCAAGGCATAAATACCCGCAGCCGCAAGAAATCCTACCTGTCGCATGCCACCCCCTAAAATTTTACGGACCCTAAGGGCGTCATGGATTAGGGTTTCACTGCCCACCAACATAGACCCAACAGGGCATCCTAGTCCTTTGCTCAAGCACACGCTTATAGAATCAAACAGCTCTCCATATTGCATTGGTGTTTCTTGTTTGGCGACCAATGCGTTCCATAATCGGGCCCCGTCCAAATGGTACTTAAGCCCGTGTTCGTCACACACCTTGCGTATCGCCTTTAGTTCTTCAAAATCCCAGCAGGCACCACCTCCTTTATTTGCCGTATTTTCAATGCACACCAAAGACGTTAAGGGGCTGTGGTAAAAATCCGGCGGATTTATGGAAGCTTCCACCTGCGCCGCCGTCATCATACCTCGATTTCCATCGACTAACTTGCAACTAACACCACTATTAAAACTTACCCCTCCCCCTTCATAATTGTATACATGGGCATATTTATCGCAAATAAGTTGTTCTCCCGGTTGGGTATGTAGTTTGATGGCTGCTTGATTGGTCATGGAACCGCTAGGAAAAAACAGCGCGGCTTCCATACCGAAAAGTTTGGCCATTTTAGCTTCCAAGGCGTTCACGGTAGGGTCATTTTTAAAGACATCGTCCCCTACTTTGGCCTGCATCATCGCTTCAAGCATGCCGGCGGTAGGTTTGGTTACCGTATCACTTATCAGGTTGATTTCCATATGTTAGATACTCTCTATTTTAGTTAAAGCATGCCATTCCAATTGGGGAACCGTCCGGAATTTTAACCGGGACCCTTTTCTTTTCGTAGGCTTTTGGGTTATTGACAAATCCATCTACTTCCTTTTTCATCAAGATGGAAGTAGGGTCGGTCGCTTTTCCCCCAAGATAGGTCCGTAGGCGCATCAGCTCAAAAAGAATGGTTTCCGTTACCTGCGGATAGCTTTGTCTATCACTGGCCACCTGCATTAACTGTTGCAACACCTGCCAATTGACCAATTTCTGGATTTCCCCATAATATCCCTTTTCCAGTTTTTTCTTTACCGTTTCATCAATGACTTTCTTAACTACATCATTAAGGGACAATTGTTTGCTATCCAAGGCATGTTGTTGCACCAATCTATTTGCGCGTTGCGGATGAAACAACAATCCCAAGGAAACCCCGGCTGCGGTTTCCGCAGCACCAAAAGGATCAAAGGCGACCCCTGTCTTACTTTTAAAAGACTCACGACTCCTGCCATAACCTATACTTCTTGGTGGAAACAGGGCTAACTTATCCTCTGGCACGGCCAATACTTGTGGTTCCAAGGTTCTTAAGAGGGCACCTAAAGCCTCCTCTTGGGTAGCTTTTGATATTGGAAGGACACTCCGCTGTCCGTCCCCTTTGACTTTATAATTATAGTCCAGTCCCCCAACAAGTTTGGCGACCGCTTCCGTTTGATATCGGTGGAAGAAATACAAGGGAACAAAAACATCTTCCAATACGGAATACGGCTCCCCTGAGCGAATGTTGTCTTCGGAAAAATTAGCGATGGCTATTTCCCTTATTTTTAAAACATTTTCAAGTTCGGTACTGATGTTCTTTCCATTGTCCCACAAATGCCCCAACGCATGTGCCCCGCCCGTGGGTCTGGCATCTTGATCGGAGATATATCTAAGTCCGTTGTCCTGTGCTTTTTTTAAAATGGACTGCAAGCCCGTTTCGGTAGACTCCCCATCAGGAAAATCGGTGTATGAATAGGCTACTGTTACCTTGTCCCATTCCCCGATTCCGGTAGCATAGGCATTGCTAAAATCAATGGCCCCGTTTTGAAGTCCAAACTGGGGATGGGGATAGTCCATGACGGAGGCCCTGCTATTGGTACTGGCCGCAAAATTATGGGCAAAGCCCAAAGTATGCCCAATTTCATGTGCCGATAATTGTCTAATGCGCGCAAGGGCAAGTTCCAACATGGCCTGATGGTTATCATCACGTTCCGCAAAAGGCTTATCCATTAGGGCTTGCGCAATTAAGAAATCCTGTCGTATCCGCAAGCTGCCTAAGCTTACATGCCCTTTCATGATTTCCCCGGTCCTTGGATCTGTAATACTACTCCCGTAGCTCCATCCCCTAGTGGAACGGTGTACCCATTGGATTACGTTATAGCGTACATCCATAGGATCCGCATCATCGGGTAATATTTTAAGTTGAAAGGCATCTTTATAACCAATGGCCTCAAAAGCCTGGTTCCACCAACGTCCGCCATCAAGTAGTGCAGAACGTACAGGTTCCGGAGTGCCGTTATCCAAATAATAAATAATTGGTTCCACGGCCTCGCTAACGGCGGCTTTTGGGTCCTTCTTTTCCAATCTATGGCGCGTAACAAAACGTTTTACTATAGGTGCTTCAACCGGAGTGGCATAATCATAATACGAAAGTGGGTACGATCCACAACGCGGGTCAAATTCCCTTTTATTATAACCATCGTCCGGCAAGGCAATAAAGGAATGATGTTGGGCAACGGTCACCAAACTTGGGTCTGGCACCACGGAACGAATGTAATCTCCTTTTGGAGAGCCGCCAAAGGTAAGGGTAACATCAAACTCCACATTCTGAGGAAACGCTTTGGTTCGATCAAAAGCGAATGCGCTTTTCGTTAGGTCCAAACTATAGGTTCCTTGTTTTGCGTTTTGCAGCCTATTGGCAACACCATGGGCGTCACGCATCAAAAACGAAGTCACATCTACCAAATAACTGCCTTTATCCTCAGCTACTATTGGAAATCCGTGCAAAACGGATTTTGCAAACGCCTGTTCCACGGACTTCTTTTCCAACGCATTTTCCGTAAGGGCCCTAAACCTTAGGTTCGGTTGAACCAATAACAATTTGTTACCAGCCTTTCTAAAAAAAACCACCTGTTCGTTGCCTAACTGGCCCCTATCCAAACCAATGTCGTTACTGCCAATACCACTGCTTAAGGAATACACATAAAGAAAGTCCTTTTCCAAATCATCTACCTGTAAATACAGCTTATCTTCTTCTTGGTGATAGAAGAAATCAAAAAAGCCTTCAAACTTTTGGGCATCCTTTGTTTTTTCGAATGCTTGGGAATGTCCTAAAACACTAGCGAAAAGGAACAAAACGAAGCAAGGTACGGTGGTTTTCATAGTAGTTAAAATTGGTTTTTAAATTTAGATAAAATAGATTGCACAACAAGCGGTAAACCTTATTTTTGCCACAAATACTTTATATGGTTTCCACGGATCTACACAAAGGTCTTATTGAGCGCCTTGGAGCGTTAAGGAGGTATCTTTGACATTGATGCCAAACTTATTGAGATAGAGAACGAAGAGGAAAAAACATTGGAGCCCGGTTTTTGGGACAATCCGCAGGAAGCCCAAAAGCAGATGAAATCCATCAAATCCAAAAAAAAATGGGTCCAAGATTTCAATGCGGCCCAAACCTTGGTCAATGATTTAGAGGTGCTACTGGAGTTCCAAGAAATGGGCGAAGTGGAAGAAGATGAGGTGACCAAAAAATATGAGGCTGGCCTAGAACTAATCGAAAGCCTTGAGTTTAAAAACATGCTTTCTGAGGAAGGGGACGAACTCACCGCGGTTTTGCAGATAACTGCCGGCGCTGGGGGAACTGAAAGTTGCGATTGGGCGGCTATGCTTATGCGCATGTACCTTATGTGGAGCGAGAAGAACGGGTTTAAGGTCAAAGAGCTCAATTACCAGGGAGGCGATGTTGCCGGAATCAAGACCGTTACCTTGGAAATCGATGGCGATTATGCCTTTGGCTGGTTAAAGGGTGAAAATGGAGTGCATCGTTTGGTGCGTATCTCCCCTTTTGACAGTAACGCCAAACGACACACTTCCTTTGCGTCCGTTTATGTATATCCGTTGGCCGATGATACCATAGAAATCGAAATCAACCCGGCCGATATCGAAATTACAACGGCACGTTCCAGCGGTGCGGGGGGGCAAAATGTGAACAAGGTAGAGACTAAGGTCCAGTTGGTACATAAACCCTCGGGCATTCAAATTTCGTGTTCAGATTCCCGTTCTCAGCATGACAATAGGGCTACTGCCATGAAAATGTTGAAATCCCAATTGTACGAAATTGAACTCCGTAAAAAACAAGAGGCCAGACAGGAAATTGAATCTTCTAAAATGAAGATAGAATGGGGGTCACAGATCCGTAATTATGTAATGCACCCTTATAAATTGGTCAAGGATGTCCGTACGGCGGAAGAGACCGGAAATGTAGACGCTGTAATGGATGGTGACATCAATAGGTTTTTAAAAGCCTTTTTGATGATGATGGGCCAGAAAGAGGATTAATTTTGTTTAATCAAACTAACCATTTAACAAACAATTAACCGGGCATGGTTATTGCTTCGGTTATTTTTGAAAACTTAAAGTGATGAAAAAACCAGCTATTTTATTCGTTTTTATTATGCTATTTTCCGTAGCATCAGTATCCGCCCAATATAGAAACGGTGGACGTTTTGGTAGACAAGGAGGGTCTGGGATACCACAAGCGCAAACCCCGCCCAAAGAACCGGAAGCAAAAAATGCCGACCAGTTAGTAGACGAACAAATGCCCAAAATAACAAAACAACTAGGTTTAGACCCTTTTGAAGAAGCCGTTACTAGATCGGTCTTGGTAAAATATGTACAAAAACGCTTGGAACTCCAAATTTTAAAGCTGGAACCCAAGAAGATGCAGGAGGAATTTGAAAAATTGGCCAAACTACAACGTGAGGAGTTAAAGGCAGGCCTTCCCGAAGAAAAATACGAAGCGTATCTAGAACTTGAAAAAAACCGTTTTCAAGCGAAAAGAAAAAAGAAAAAGAAAAAAAAGAAGTCCAAGGAATAATATGCAAAAACTGTTCTTAGTATTGGCATTGTGCATAGCATCAAACATCATAGCACAAAGGCCTCAAAAAAAGCCAATAACAATAACGGGGACAGTTCTGGATAAAGATACAGGCCAACCTTTGGAATATGCTACCTTGGTGCTTCAAAATGTCAAGGACCCCAGTGTTATAAGTGGCGGTATCTCTAATGAAAAAGGGAAATTCTCGGTGACTACGCCTCCTGGCATCTACAATATTTCCATAGAATACATCTCATACACCACCTACAAAAAAGATAATCAAGCACTGCGGACAACTACGGATTTGGGCACCATAACTTTGGCCTTGGATGTTGCACAACTGGATGAAGTAGAGGTGATTGCAGAGCGAACTACCGTAGAACTTCGTCTGGACAAACGTATTTATAACGTTGGTAAGGATTTGACCGTTGCCGGTGGAACGGTAAGTGATGTGTTGGACAATGTGCCTTCCGTTTCGGTTGATGTAGAAGGCAATGTACAATTGCGGGGAAATGATGACGTACGTATCCTAATCAATGGGAAACCCTCGGCCATTACGGGACTCAATAGTACCGAAGCATTGCGACAGCTTCCTGCAGAATCCATTGAAAAAGTCGAAGTTATTACATCCCCCTCCGCGCGCTATGATGCGGAAGGTTCCGGGGGCATCATCAATATTATCCTTAGAAGAAGTAAGTTGCAAGGATTGAACGGCGCACTTACCACTAATTTGGGCTATCCAGAAAGTGCCGGCATCAATGGTAACCTGAATTTTAGGACCGGGGCTTTCAATATTTTCACCAATACCGGATACAATTATAGGACAAGGCCTGGAAATTCCCTAAATGCCACTTCCTTTTTTGATGCCGCCGGCATGTTTACAAACGACATTCGGGAAGAACGAGATTTTGATAGGGTCCGAAGGGGGTTGAACGCCAACCTTGGTGTAGAGTGGTACATTAACAAAACCGCATCGCTTACCCAATCTGTTTTCATTCGCGATTCCGACAACACTAGCGAAACTACCAACAATTTTAGCCAGACGGATAGTAATGGCGCCACCAGTAGCGGTTTTCGGTTTGATCCGGAGCGGGAAACGGACCAAACATTTCAATACGCCCTTAATTTTGACAAGCAATTCAATGGGGACTCGGAACACAAATTAACGGCGGCCTTTCAATTTGAGACCAGCGATGAGGTAGAGGAATCCTTGATCATACAAAACGGTTTTGACAGTGAATCGGTACGAACGGCGGAGGATCAGGAGCGGATTTTCCTTCAAACGGATTATGTGGTCCCTTTTGGTAAAGACCAGCAATTGGAACTAGGGTATCGCGGCGATTTTAATAGGCTAGTAACGGATTTTGATGTTGATTTTATTAGCCCTACCGAGGAGGAATTAGGGATAAACAATCCCAGTAATGTTTTGGATTATAAGGAAACCATCAATGCCTTTTACACCCAATATGGGGATACCTTTGGTAAGTTTTCTTTGCTGGCCGGCTTGCGGTATGAAGCTACGCGCCTTATCATCAACCAGATTGAAAGTAGTGATTTCAATAGGAATAATTTTGATGGGCTCTTCCCTACCTTCAACCTCAACTTTGAATTGGATGAAAGGGAAAGCTTTCAATTGGGGTATAATAGAAGGATTCGAAGGCCACGTTCCCGGTTTTTAAACCCTTTCCCCTCCCGTTCCAGCCCTACCAATCTGTTCCAAGGAAACCCTAATCTTACGCCTTCCTTTTCCAATCAGTTGGAATTGGGTTATTTAAAACGCTTTAAAAAGCTGACCGTTAATGGATCCATTTATTACCAAAGGGCAACGGACGTCATTACTTTTATTACGGAAGATACGGGTGAGGACACTTTTTTTGACGGCGAGCAAGTTAGCATCTTAAGAAGAACACCTGCAAACTTGGCCAGTAACGACCGTTATGGCTTTGAGGTGACTACCAATTATAGAGGTTCCAAAAAATGGAACCTTAACGGGAACATCAACCTTTTTCAATTGGTCACCAGAGGTGACTTTAACGGCCAAAATTTTGATGCGGAAAACCTAAGCTGGTTTATTCGACTCAACAATAAAGTTACGTTGCCTTATAAAATAGATTGGCAAACCCGATTGTTTTACAGAGGGCCAACGGAAACTGCCCAAACCAGGAACCAAGGGATATTCTCCTTAAGTTTTGCGTTTAGCAAGGACCTCTTTAATGATAAGGCGTCATTGGCCTTTAACGTAAGTGATGTCTTCAATAGCTTAAGAAGGGTCAGCGAGACCCAAACACCTTTCTTCGTATCCGACAGCGAGTTTCAATTTAGGGTACGAAGTTTTAATCTATCCTTCACCTATCGTTTTAATCAAAAGAAAACCCGGTCTCGTGGTGGTAATCGTAATGAAGATGGTGGTGGTGAAGAATTTGGAACGTAAACTTCTTCTAGTCAAGCCAACGAAGCGTTTATTAGAAACTGAATTTTGATCTTGAGGCAGGCCTCTGGGTATTATACCCTTTTACGGGGTTAATAAAAAAAGAGCCAGAAGGCTCTTTTTTATTATTCGTTACGCGCAGCTTTTTTAGCTTCGCGGCGTTCTTTCCACATTTCCAATAAGTTTCCTCCCAACCAATAAGGCACTACGAAAGTCAATAAAAAAATCATCAACCAAAACCCTATTGTTAGAATAGTTAGAAATGCCAAAAATCCGAGGTACTGATCAAATTCTACCATGAAAACTTATTTATAGCGCAAAGATACCGTGAAAACCGGCAAAGTTGCAAGTGCAATTTTAAAATTTTTATAAACTGGGCAATTTAATTAGCCATAAATAGTGTAAACTTTACCTTTGCAACCTAATTTATAGCGTAATGGAATACAGAATAGAAAAGGATACCATGGGCGAGGTGCAAGTACCCGCTAATAAGTATTGGGGTGCACAAACCGAGCGTTCCAGAAACAATTTTAAAATTGGTCCTGCTGCCTCTATGCCCTTGGAGGTTGTCTACGGGTTTGCCTATCTAAAAAAAGCTGCCGCCTATACCAATGCGGAATTGGGCACGCTTAGTACAGAGAAACGCGATTTGATCGCAGCCGTATGTGATGAAATTTTAGCGGGCAAGCACGACGGGCAATTTCCACTAGTTATCTGGCAAACCGGTTCCGGTACCCAAAGCAATATGAACGTCAATGAAGTTATTGCCAATAGGGCCCATGAGATGGTCGGAAAAAAAATTGGCGAAGGTGATAAGACCATCCAACCCAATGATGATGTCAACAAATCGCAATCTTCAAACGACACTTTTCCAACCGGGATGCATATTGCTGCCTATAAAAAGATTATGGATGTCACCATTCCTGGGGTTGAACGCTTAAGGGACACCCTTCAAAAAAAGTCGGCAGAATTTAAGGATGTCGTCAAAATTGGGCGTACCCATTTAATGGATGCCACACCACTTACACTTGGGCAAGAGTTTTCCGGTTATGTAGCGCAGTTGAACTACGGTCTTTCTGCTTTAAAAAATACCTTATCCCATTTGGGGGAACTCGCCCTTGGTGGTACCGCCGTAGGCACCGGTCTTAATACCCCACAAGGGTATGACGTTTTGGTGGCCAAGTACATAGCAGAGTTTACGGGCCTACCTTTTGTTACTGCTAAAAATAAGTTTGAAGCCCTTGCGGCACATGACGCCATAGTGGAGAGTCATGGTGCCTTAAAACAATTGGCGGTATCCTTGAACAAAATTGCCAATGATATTAGAATGATGGCTTCTGGGCCGCGATCGGGTATTGGGGAAATCATCATCCCTGCCAATGAACCTGGTAGCTCCATTATGCCCGGAAAGGTAAATCCAACACAATGTGAAGCTTTGACCATGGTCTGTGCCCAAGTAATAGGAAACGACGTGGCTATTGCCGTTGGTGGAACCCAAGGCCATTATGAGCTTAACGTGTTCAAACCCATGATGGCCGCCAATATCTTACAGTCCGCGCAACTTCTTGGGGACGCTTGCAGTAGTTTTGATGAAAATTGTGCCTCGGGGATTTTGCCCAACCACGAAACCATTACCACACTATTGAACAATTCCCTAATGTTGGTTACGGCGCTCAATACCAAAATTGGGTATTACAAAGCTGCGGAAATAGCGAATACAGCCCATAAAAACGGAACTACCCTAAAGGAAGAGGCTATTAACCTAGGGTATGTTACCGCAGAAGAATATGACGCTTGGGTAAAACCAGAGGATATGGTCGGTAGTTTAAAATAGGTGTAAAAAAAATTCTGTCAGAATTTTTTAAACCACAAAAATGAGGATGTCAACTGCCAACATCTATTTGTAGACAACAAATAGTTTTCATTTTAAGTAGGATATGGTACTTTGCGATGGTTTCTAAAGAAAACCTAAAACGTGTAACCAAATCCTACTTAAATATGAAATCCCCCATTTATCTAGTAATGCTATTTTGCAGTGGAATGTGTTTTGCACAAACCGCCTCGTTAACTTTTGAAGACGAAATACCAAAAGACGAAACTGAAACAACTTATGTTGAGGAAGCAAAAAAATCTACAGCGAAAAACGAAAATTCACTCGAAAGTATAAATTCGCTTTTTAAAACTAAAGACTATCAAAAAGCTGCCACTGCTTATGACTCTTTGTTGTATAACAAAAATACCGTGCTAAATATAAAAGTATTACAACAAGCTGGAGATGCCCACTACAACATCGGTAATATGGAAAAGGCAGCATATTATTATAAGCGTATTTTTGAAGTTCAACATCTGTTAAATGCCTATTTGACAAAAAAAGAATTTATTGAAGACCTTAAAAAAGACGGAAGGATAGAATTTGCGAAAAGGGTAACACAGGCTTTCGAAAACTGACATTTAACCAAAAGAATACCAATAAAAAAGGGCAATCCGTTTGGATTGCCCTTTTTCGTTATGATAGTGGATAGTGTGTCTTTTTTACTTTAAAGTAAACTTAGATGTTCCCAAAAGTTTTAAACCATCGTCATATACGTTTACCATATAATTTCCTTTTTGGAAATCCCCAGCTGGTTTGTTGATATAATCACAAACATCCAAAGAACTGTTTTCATAGTAAAAGCTGGTTCCTTTGCTGTAGGTTATGGATGAACCTGCATCAGTAGACTTTGAAAAACTTTCACCTAACGTGTTACCCTGTGGGTCCAATACTTCAATAAAAAATTCCCTGTCACCGGCATCAGCGATTACGTTGTCCGCCACGGTAAAACAAACTTTGAACTTGTCCGTTGCCTTAGCTCTTGAAGTAGAAACCAATTTTCCGCTTTTTCTTTCCTTAACGGCATCGATATTGAATTTGGAAAGGTTTAGTGCAGAACCTCTTTCAACGGCATCAGCCAATTGGGTGTTCTGTACTACCAAAGAATCGTTGAAAACGGTTTGCTTTTCCAATTCCACAAATGTGCTGTCACGCTCCATGGCCAACATCGTGTTGGATTGCGTTAAGGAATCTACTTGCTTTAACAACTCTTCACGCTCTGCTTTTAGTACGCTCACTTGTCTTCTGTATCTTGATAAAGAAGCGATATCGGCTTTCATTGTTTGTACGGAATCGATATATCTTGCGATATTGTCACGTGCCGCTACCAACTCTTCGTTTGTAGCGTTGCTCTCCAAAATAGCTTTATCATATTCTGATTTTAAGCTGTTCAAATCTTCTACTACCAATTCTTTTTCTTGCGTTAAAGCATTGGTCGTCTTTTTCTTGTCTTGGTAAAGGCTAACGGTGTATATGATCGTTCCCAAAAGGATAACGCCCAATAGACCCGCAATTACCTTTAAACTGTTGTTGTTCTTCGTGTCTGTCATAATATTTGATTTAAATACTTTTCGTTTACTAAATTACCTTTCGGCTAGTTTCAGTTTTATGTACGGCCTAGGATTTGTTTTAGATGTTTTGTAAACGAAAAATGTTAATTTTTTTTTCTCACCCCAGTGATGGCGTACCTTTAAGTGAATGTTAATTTTTTTAAAAAATGTACACCCCTAAGCTGTTTTCGCTCTTATTGGTTTTCTCTTTGGCAAGTTGTAAAGGACAAACCGATGTAAAAAAAGAAGCTTCCGAAGAAACTACTACCAATAAAACTGAATTGAAAATCATTCCCATAGCACACGCTACCACGGTTTTGGAATGGAGCGACATCACCATTTATATAGACCCAGTAGGTGGAAAAAAAGCCTTTGAGGGACAAAAATTGCCAGACCTTATCTTGATTACGGATATTCATGGAGACCATTTTAGTTTGGAAACCTTGGAACAACTCAATACCGAAAAAGCTAAGATTATGGTACCACAGGCGGTTGCGGACAAAATGCCAGATTCTTTTACTCCACAGATCGATGTATTGGATAACGGGGATTCCAAGGAACGGTATACTATTAAAGTAGAAGCCATTCCCATGTACAACCTTAGGGAGGAAGCCTTAAAGTTCCATGAAAAAGGTCGGGGTAATGGCTACGTCCTTAATTTAGGTAGGCAACGCCTTTATTTTTCTGGGGATACGGAAGATATTCCGGAGATGAGGGCCTTAAAAAATATTGACAAGGCTTTTGTTTGTATGAACCTACCGTATACCATGACGGAAGAACGTGCTGCCGATGCCGTGTTGGAATTTAAACCCAAACAGGTGTATCCTTACCACTATCGGGGCAGACCTAATGTTAGTGATGTCTCCAAGTTCAAATCCCTTGTTAACCAACAGAATCAGGGTATTGAAGTCATCCAATTGGATTGGTACCCGACGGAGGACTATTAAACTAGCGAATCAATTTTTTATACTTGATGCGCTTTGGCATAATATCCGTTCCAAGGCGTTTCTTTTTGTTTTCCTCATAATCGGAAAAAGAACCTTCAAAGAAATACACTTGGGAATCACCCTCAAAAGCTAGGATATGGGTACAGATACGGTCTAAAAACCACCTATCGTGGGAGATGATTACCGCACAACCCGCAAAGTTCTCCAAACCTTCTTCCAATGCACGTAAGGTATTCACATCCAAATCGTTGGTAGGCTCATCCAAAAGCAACACATTGCCTTCTTCTTTAAGGGTCATCGCCAAATGCAGGCGGTTACGTTCTCCCCCGGAAAGCATGTCCACTTTTTTGTTCTGTTCACTACCTGAAAAATTGAATCGGCTTAAATATGCCCTGGAATTGACCTGCTTGCCACCCATCATCACCAGTTCTTGCCCATCACTAAAATTTTCCCATATGGATTTTGAAGGATCAATATTGGAATGGCTTTGGTCCACATAGGCCAGTTTTGCGGTATCCCCCACTGCAAATTCGCCTTTATCAGCGGTTTCCTCGCCCATAATCATTCTAAAAATGGTAGTCTTACCCGCACCATTAGGTCCAATGATGCCTACAATGCCCGCTTGTGGCAGGTTAAAGTTCAAATCTTCATAAAGCAACTTATCCCCATAAGCTTTACTTACGCCTTTTGCTTCTATGACATTGGTACCCAAACGGGGTCCATTGGGAATGTATATTTCCAGCTTTTCCTCCAGCTGTTTTTGGTCTTGGTTCATCAACTTGTCATAGTTGTTCAAACGGGCTTTCTGTTTGGTCTGCCTGCCCTTGGCACCTTGTCGTACCCATTCCAACTCCCGTTCCAACGTTTTTTGGCGCTTGGATGCCTGTTTGCTTTCTTGTGCCAGACGCTTGGATTTCTGATCCAACCATCCGGAGTAGTTTCCTTTCCAAGGAATTCCTTCTCCCCTATCCAACTCCAATATCCAGCCTGCAACATTGTCCAAAAAGTAACGGTCATGCGTTACGGCGATTACGGTTCCTTTGTATTGGGCCAAATGATGTTCCAACCAGTGTACGGATTCCGCATCCAAATGGTTGGTAGGTTCATCAAGCAAAAGAACATCGGGTTCTTGTAGTAAAAGCCTACAGAGGGCCACCCTTCTTTTTTCCCCACCGGAAAGAACCCCAATTTTCTTATCGGAATCCGGTGTGCGTAAAGCATCCATGGCAATTTCAAGCTTGGTGTCCAATTCCCAGGCGTTGGAAGCATCTATCTTATCCTGTAACGCCGCCTGTTTGTCCATAAGTTTTTGCATCTTATCGGCATCTTCATATACCTCTGGCAAACCGAACATATCGTTGATTTTGTTGTACTCGTCCAAAACGGCTACCGTTTCGGCAACACCTTCCTTAACGATCTCTAAAACCGTTTTTTCAGCATCCAGTTGCGGTTCTTGTTCCAGATAACCCACGGAATACCCTGGAGAAAAAACAACATCCCCTTGAAAATTTTTATCCACGCCCGCTATAATCTTAAGGAGTGTGGATTTACCGGAACCGTTGAGTCCTAAAATCCCAATTTTGGCCCCATAGAAAAAACTGAGATAAATGTTTTTTAAAACTGGGGTATTCGCACTTTTAAAAGTCTTAGTGACCCCGGACATTGAAAAAATGACCTTATTGTCTTCTGACATAATTCTAATTAAATATTGGTTGTATTATCGCTTTTTAGACCCTGCCCTTTAAGGCATTGAAAACCCAGGCTACGGCAAAAAAACCGACACCCACTGCTGCAAAGCCCCATCCAGCGACCTCATCATATTTAAAAGCGCCAAGGGCTATCATGCCAAAGCCTACAAAAATCATAATAAATGTGGCCAAAGAAAGGACCGTATTCTTATTCATTCCCATAAATCTGTCGTCGTTAAGTAGAAAGCCAAATATCGTAAAAATTGCTAGAAACAACATAGGTAGTTTAAAGTTTGTCGTAGTATCTTTAAGCATTAGAAGAAAAGTGATCTAATGGATTTAAAATTCAATAAGAACGAAGACCATAATAAACTAAAGTTGTCCGATCTACGGAACCGCTTTGCAAAGGTTAAATTGGGAGGCGGAAAAAAACGTATTGAAAAACACCAAAACAAGGGAAAACTCACCGCTAGGGAACGTATTTCTTATTTATTGGACAAGGATACCAATTCCATTGAAATTGGTGGTTTTGCAGGTGAGGGCATGTACGAAGAGCACGGTGGTTGCCCATCCGGTGGTGTGGTCATTAAAATAGGCTATGTAAAAGGAAAACAGTGTATCGTAGTTGCCAATGATGCCACGGTTAAGGCCGGGGCTTGGTTTCCAATTACCGGTAAAAAGAACCTACGCGCCCAAGAAATTGCGATTGAGAACCGCTTACCCATTATTTATCTGGTGGATAGTGCCGGGGTTTACCTGCCCATGCAGGATGAGATTTTTCCGGACAAGGAACATTTTGGTCGGATCTTTAGGAACAATGCCGTGATGAGCAGTATGGGAATCACCCAAATATCAGCGGTTATGGGTAGTTGCGTAGCAGGTGGTGCCTATCTTCCCATAATGAGCGATGAAGCCCTTATCGTGGATAAAACAGGAAGTATTTTTCTGGCAGGGAGCTATTTAGTCAAAGCTGCCATTGGTGAAACCATAGATAACGAAACCCTTGGCGGGGCCACTACCCATTGCGAAATTAGCGGGGTTACCGACTACAAAGCCAAAGATGATAAAGCAGCTTTGGATACCATTAAAGGTATTATGGGCAAAATAGGCGATTTTGACAAGGCCGGTTTTAATAAAGGGATTTCAAAACCACCCGCAAAAAATCCGGAAGATATTTACGGGATTTTACCCGCCTCTCGTTCCGACCAATATGATATGTTGGAAATTATTGAACGATTGGTAGACGATTCGGAATTTGAACAATACAAGGAAGATTACGGCAAAACCTTGCTTACGGGTTATGCTAGAATTGACGGTTGGGCCGTTGGCATTGTGGCCAATCAACGTAAAGTGATCAAAAACGGAAAAGGGGAAATGCAATTTGGGGGTGTCATTTATTCCGATTCTGCCGATAAGGCCACACGCTTTATCGCCAATTGCAACCAGAAAAAAATTCCTTTGGTTTTCTTACAGGATGTCACCGGTTTTATGGTGGGTAGTAAAAGTGAACATGGCGGTATTATAAAAGATGGCGCAAAAATGGTCAATGCCGTTAGCAATTCCGTTGTGCCAAAATTTACCATAGTTATCGGGAATAGTTATGGTGCCGGAAATTATGCCATGTGCGGAAAAGCCTATGACCCTAGGCTTATTGCTGCATGGCCAAGTGCGGAATTGGCCGTAATGAGCGGTAACTCCGCGGCAAAGGTATTGTTGCAAATTGAAAAGGCATCCCTTCAAAAGAGCGGTGAGGAACTAACCCCAGAAAAGGAAAAACAACTTTTTGATACCATTAAAAATCGTTATGATAATCAGGTTTCTCCATACTATGCCGCTGCCCGCCTCTGGACGGATGCTATCATAAATCCGCTGGATACCCGTAAATGGATTTCCATGGGTATTGAAGCTGCAAACCATGCCCCCATTGAAAAGTCTTTTAATTTAGGGGTATTGCAGGTTTGAGTTTATTGTTTAACCACGGATGGACTTTTCTGAATTACGTGCAATCAAGATTGATATAAAGGTGAAAAGGCAAACAACACCCAATAATTAAGCGATAAGCCCAGTCCTCCACGCTATCGAATTTCAAAATCAAAAAAGAATTGTCTGTCACTTATCTCCGTCAGGCGCAGTTCGTATTCTTCATGCCTGCTGTTAGGTAAGCCATAATTATAGTCCAATCTGCATTTGATAAAAGTAGGTGCCGTATTTTCTGTACTGGTACGTTTCCCTTTATATGAAATATTTACGATCCACTTTCCCTCAATCCCTTCGCCCGCCAAAACAAACTGTTCGGAGGAGAAACCATTTCTCAACTCATCCCCAATTCGTTCTTTGTTACCCAAATTTGTATGTTCCCATTCGAAAAAACGGTTCTGGGGATTCACGAACTGAATGTCAAATTCTGAATTCTGGTCGTTCCAATCAAAAACCAAGCGTGCATTGTAGGTAATACTTTTAAGGTAGGCATCCGGAACTTTTGATAGATCCAAATCCTTTTCATGCGTTCGGATCAACTCTTTTAGCTCAGTTCTGACCCTTTTATGTAAGCCATCAAATTTCAGATTCGTGTTGGAAGAACCATTTAATATGGACAAGAACATATCCATTGCTAATTGATGCTTGTTCGAGTTGATATGGGCAAGAGCCATATCATAATACGATTGGGTTTTTTCGGGGTAGTCCTGCAGTAGTTTCGTAGCCACCAAACGTTGTAGTTTTTGGTCTTTGTGTTTACCGGCCTTCAAGAACAACCCCCGCAGTTGTGCATAGTTTGTTTTGTCCTGTTCCATAATGTTGGAAGCTATCCTCATCGCCGTTTTGGCGTTCCTGGGCCTAAAAAAATCGTAAATGTCCAAATAGTAGGACGCAATCTTATTATATGCATAACGCTGTTGCAAATAGATCGTATAAGCGTCCTCAAAATTTGAAGACGAGGCAAGTTCCTCAACATAGTTTATTCTTGTATTGTCCTTAACATTTAACTTTCCGTCAAAAATATTGTTCTTTACACGAGAGCCGTCATAAGTTTTACTTGTTCCCTGGCTCGCTACCGCTCCTTTTGTCGTAATCAAGATAACACCGTTTGACCCTAAACTTCCAAATCTGTTGGTTGCTGCCAAACCCTTGAGAACGGTGATATCAGCAATATTTTCTGGGTTTAGATAACTGGTGTCCACAACTTCTTGAGTAAACGAATTTGATTGGCGCAGCGGCACACCATCAACCACTATTAGCCCATAATTGTTAGATAGAAGGCTGTTTCCACCGCCCCGTATCACAACCTGACTCAAATCATCGTTCTGTCCGAAGCGTACACCGGCGAATTTACCCTGTACTGCACTGGAAACCGTAGTGTTAATCGACGTAATATCATCATCACCAATAGATTGTGTTTCGTAACCCAATCGATCTTTGTCTACTTTGCCTAGACCTGTATTTACTTGCCTCCTTGCGCGTTCTTCAACTAGCACGACTTCTTCCAAAGCATATGAATTGGACTCCAAGAAAATTTTTGTGTTTTCTTTAGAGGATACCCTAAACTTTTTATAGGTGTTGTTCGTAGCACTACTGACCAAAATACTGTCCCCGATTTGGGCATTAATTGCAAAATGACCGTCTGCGTCCGTAAATATTGCATCTTCCGTGCCTTTGACAGCTATCCTAACATTTTGCACCGGTTGATTGTCTATAAAAATGGTGCCCATTATTGTTTCGCTCTCGGATACAGCTGCGGTTTTAATCCGGTTTTTAGGTGACATGGAAGCAAAGTCCATGAGTCTGCTCTTTGTCAACAATGCCGTTCGGTTCAAAAATTCAATATCCCTGTCTTCGCTGCTATTTACGATAAAATTCTTGGGCTTGAGCGGTAATGCTACCTCATTTAGAATGCCTTTCCCGTCGGTAAAGACAAACACATTTTCGTACTTTATTCTATCTTTAAGGTGGGTGTAGAAATTTCCACCATCGTATACAACATTGGATAAATCGTTTTTCAACTCCTGCCAATCGCCGTCCACAATGGGATACATCTTTTCTGTAACCTCAACATCAAAAAGCAACAGTTGCACATCTTGGTTGGGATTTTTTTTAAAAATATGTTCTAATACCGATAGATCCTTTTCAAGATTCCTTTCTGACATTGATAGGGAACTATCCCAGCATAAAGTTGTTTGTCCCCATAGGGAGAAGCCGTATCCTAAAAACAAAAGTGATAGGATAGCTGTAGTTTTTGCCCATTTTATATCCATATGTTCAAACTAATAAAAAAGTACATACTGTACAATGTTGGATTGACCTAAACATGCTCCTATAAGTTACATTTTTATTTCAAAATAAGGAATCCCATATCGCCATTACAACCTATTACCTCTTTTCGTTAAAAAACAACTTTCTTAAGAATGACTTTCTATGCTAGCAAGATGCTCAAGGTTATGAAAAACCCGCAGGTATTGCCCAAGTTAAAATGCCGATTAACAGAATCAGTTCTTTAGTTGCGGTTTTGGCCTGGGAATCAGAAGCAATTCCGTTTGCCTGCCATTTACGTATCGAAAACCATTTTCTCCATAAAATCCAGCTTCTTCCAACATTATCCTTATATCCCGTTTCCATTCCGGAATGGTAATGGTCGTATTCAATTCAATGGCATAGACCGTATTTGGATTTAGGGGATAGTTTTCCCCATCGTCCTTCATCACACCACCTTGGGAATCCCACATGCCTATTGTAGTTCCTGCAGAATGTCCATAACTCCCCAATGGATGGGTATAAATAGCGGGACGTAATCCCGCGGCCTTGGCATCAACTAGGGATTTTGCCAGAATCTCATTTCCCGTTCTCCCGCTTATCATATTTTGGGTTAAGAAATCTTGTACCCGATTCCCGTCCTTTAAACCATTGACCAAGAAATCCGGAGCGGCTTTTTCCTCTGGTCTTAAGACATAAGCCAATTCCTGACAATCGGTATTCAGTCTCAAATAAGTGATTCCAAAATCGCAATGCAACAGATCCCCGGGTAGAATTACGGTATCTTCTGGCCTACCGGAAAAAGAATACAAATGACCCACTAATTTTTCACTGGTCCGTTGCACATCTACGGTAGGATGAAACCAAGTTTTAAGGCCTAAATCCGTTACTTTTTGTCGC
>CALEYA010000038.1 GCA_937926215.1 uncultured Croceitalea sp.
CTTGGTATTCAATATCCTGTTGATTTTTGGGGTATTGACCAGCTTAGGGGCTGTGCTTACATTACCCGGTATTGCAGGTATTGTTTTGACCATTGGTATGTCGGTAGATGCCAACGTACTTATTTTTGAACGGATCAAAGAAGAATTGGATAGGGGTAAAGGCAAGGCGCAGGCCATTGCAGACGGATTTAGCAATGCACTATCTTCCATTTTGGATGCGAACATCACTACGGGTCTTACGGCTATTATCCTATTTATTTTTGGATCCGGACCTATCAAAGGATTTGCGACTACCTTATTGATTGGTATCGTGACCTCCTTGTTTACCGCTATATTTATCACCAGATTGTTGGTCGATTGGTACATTTCTAAAAAAGGAAGGGACTTGCAATTCTCTACGGCAGCTACAAAAAAGTTGTTCAAGAACATAAATATTGACTTTTTAGGCAAGCGTAAAATTGCCTATATCGTTTCCTTCATTTTGGTAGCGGTAGGTGTATTTTCTTTGGCAACCAAAGGATTGCAACAAGGCGTTGATTTTGTCGGTGGACGTTCTTATCAAGTGCGTTTTGAAAAAGCGGTCAATCCGTCTGAAATTGCTTCGGAACTGAACACCGTGTTCGGAAGCGGAACCAATGTAAAGACTTTTGGTGATGCCAACCAGATCAAGATAACAACACCGTACAAAGTAGATGTTGAAGGAATTGAAGTAGATGCCGAAATTCAAAATAAACTATACACTTCGTTGCAGAAATATTTGCCGGATGGCACCAGCTTTAACGACTTTACCGTTGGGGCGTCAGAAAAAGCTATTGGTATTATGCAGTCCGTTAAAGTAGGACCTACCATTGCGGATGATATCAAAAAGAATGCATTCTTAGCTATTATTGGCTCATTGGCCGTGGTATTCCTATACATTCTATTGCGTTTTAGAAGATGGCAGTTCTCGCTTGGGGCGGTAACCGCTGTTTTCCATGATGTATTGATCGTTCTGGGTATCTTTTCTTTGACAAGTGCCATTATGCCTTTTAGCATGGAAATCGATCAAGCGTTCATCGCGGCAATTCTAACCGTTATTGGATATTCCCTAAATGATACCGTAGTCGTTTTTGACCGTATCAGGGAGGTCGTCAACCTTAAAGGGTGGAAAAACGGCGCGCATATCAACGAAGCATTGAACAGTACGTTAAGCCGTACGTTAAATACCTCTTTAACTACCTTGATCGTGCTTTTGGCCATCTTTGTTTTTGGAGGGGAAAGCCTTAGGGGCTTTATGTTCGCAATGATTATCGGTGTTATCGTAGGTACCTACTCATCGGTATTTATAGCGACTCCTATTATGTTTGATGCCCTAAAAAAGAAAATTACCTCGGGTAAGGAATAGATTACCCAACTAACTCAAATAGTAGAAGCCCTTCAGCAATGAGGGGCTTTTTTAGTATATCAATAAAACGGGGCTTTACGTCTTAAGATTTTTTAAAATTTGTTGATCATGGTGTTTGACATGGTAAGCCGTAAAATATAAGATTTCGCGTAGCGTCAACTTCCCCATAAGTGGATGCGGGAGTATTTGGGTTTCTAAGTGATGATCGTTATAATTAAGCATATTATGGATAAGCTTTTCTATCAATGTTTCAAGAAAATCCAGTTTAGCCTTTTTGTCTTTTAGGGAAATTCTTGCGGGATCAAATTTTTCCGGTAGCACATAGTTTTGATTTTCCTTTAAAACCAACAGATAATGCGTAACGAGTTCGTCGTAGTCTTTGTTTGTTCGATTGGTGGTCCCAAACTTTGCTTCGAGCACTGTCTTAGGGAGTTCAAATGCTTTTTGAACCGGGATTACCGATTGAATAATATGTTCTAATTGCTGACCGGCCGTCCATTTTTGGTTAGGACTTCTAAGAAAATCATCATCGGAAAGTCCATTGATTTTAGTGATAAACTCTCGATAGCTTTTTTCAATACGTACTGCTAATTCTTGTTTTGTCATTATTAAATGTAAACAATTTTACCTATTGATCCCTTAGCGGTCATGGTAAGTTGATACCTGAAATTAGGAGATAGGCCGTTTTCTTCCCGATGCGAAACATAGATGATTGCCGTGTGGGTTTCCCGGGCCATTTTATTCACCAATTGCACAAGGGAACGGGCGTTGCTATCGTCCAGACCTACCGTGGGTTCGTCCAAGATGAGTAATGGTGGATGTTTGATCATGGCCCGGGCGGTCATTAGCATGCGTTTTTCCCCTTCCGAGATTTCGCGGAAAGCCGTTTCCCCCTTTTGGGATAGCCCAAGGAGTTCCAACCAAGAATGCGCCAACTGTAGTTCCGTTTCCGAGGGTTTTACATAAAGTCCGACGGAATCGTGCAAGCCGGAAATAAGCATTTGTACCAAGTTTTGCCTACCATTAAAACCCCTAATCATGGATGGGGTAAAGTAGCCCATGTTTTTCTTAAGGTCCCAAACACTTTCACCACTTCCTTTTTTGATGCCGAACAAGGTTAAATCCTGCCCGTAACCTTTGTGGCTTTCCCCCGTAACCATTTTAAGTAATGTTGATTTACCACTGCCATTGGGGCCCATCAAATGCCAAAAATCGCCTTGCTGTATCATCCAGGAGATGTCTTTTAATATGGGTTTACCATAAAAACTAACGGATACTCCCTGGAGGGCAACCAAGATGGGGTCCGTCACTAGTATAGGCTTAAGGGCTTTTGGTATGTCATTGGCGAAGGCTTCGCCAGAGGTATGGGCTTCGCGCTTAAAATCCTCAAAAGACTTGCAAGGAACCAAGGTTCCGGATTGTAAGTGAAAATAAGAACATGGAATGGGTAAAACATCCGAAGTCCTACTGATACATTGGATCAGGCTAACTTTTTTTGCCAGTTGGGTCAGGTGTTCCTTAAGGTTTTTGGCGGATGCTACATCCAGATTATCGTATGGATTGACCACAATAAGATACTCCGGATGTTGGGAGAGCAAATGCTCCAACAAGGCCTTTTTCTGTTCCCCACTGCTAAAAGACCGCAACGGTTGGGCGGTAGCGGATGTCAAGGTTTTGATACCATGGCGTTCTTCCTTTTCAATAAAACGATTGAGTTCCGCACTCGAAAAGACCGCTCCTTTTTTATGCCGTACGTGTGGGAACAGGGATGAAAAATCCCCGGACAGAATTCGGGTTAGTAGCGGTGATACTTTGTCTTGGTTGGTCGTTTTAATGGCATAATGTGCGTTCACTGTGGTAATTTACATAATCCAAATCAAAACCGTTTTTGAGAGCTTACGCTTTTACCAAAAATCCGACTACAAAGATTGCGGGGCGGCTATGCTATAAATATAAACCGGATTGTCCTTATAGATGGTCTGCTTGGTTTTATGCATCCCATTTTTAAGGGCCACTTTTTGCGAAGCGACATTGTTGATATGTATGATAGATATCAGTGAGGATGCCAGTCGCCTTTCAAAGGCATAATTTTTACAGGCCTTGGCCGCTTCTATAGCAAAACCTTGTTGCCTGTATTTGGTCAATATGGAATAGCCAATTTCCAATTCTTGTTGTTCGTCTACCGTTTGGATAAGCAGCCCACAAAGTCCGACCATTTCTTGGGATTCCTTAAAAATAAGGGCATTCATACCACCGAGCTGTTTTTCATAACGCTCAAAGATGCGGTCAAACTGTTCTTGGCAAGCCCGTTTCGGCTCTATTGGGATACCGTTCCAATGTCGGGTAGATTCTGGGTCGTGGTAAAAAGGCAGCCACGCTTCAAAATCGGACGGCAGCACTTTTCTAAAGTAAAGGCGTTCACTTTCTTGCTGCTCAAGTAGGTACTTCGTCATGGGTCATCGGGTATAGGAAATGCTATCGCCAACCTCCAACAGCCATTTTTCGGCAAGACCGGCATTTACCTCCAGCACATATTTTACAGGTACTTGTGAAGACAGACCAGCTTCATTTAAGGGCTGGGCATTTTCTTGAAAACTGGCAATCTTAAGATTCTCGTCAATGAAAATGATATCCAAAGGTATTTTGGTATTTTTCATATAGAAGGAATGCATGGCAACGTCCGGGAAAATAAAGAGCATGCCTTGTTTTTCTTCCATGGACGTTCGGTACATTAACCCCGTTTGGGTTTCGTAATCGGTTTCCGCTATTTCAATATCCAATGCGGAGAGCAGGGAGTCTTTTTTAAAAATGCGGAGTTCACCCTCTTTTGTGAAACTAACGGCTTCCGTTTTAATTTCTTTCTTTGCTTGGTCTTTACAAGCGACAAAAAATAGGAGGAAAAAAATGAATAACAAATACTTCATATCGGTATACTTCATTGCTTATTGTCTGCTGCCGACCGGTCTAAACATAAAATAAAGCCCTACTAGGATCATTGGAATGCTTAACCACTGTCCGGTAGTGAAGGTGCCCCAGGTTTCTTCAAAACCACCCTGACTTTTCTTAAAATATTCCACTACAAAACGTGCGGTCCAAAGGCCGACCATAAAGAGCCCGAATAAAAAGCCGGATTTTTCGCTTTTACTGGTTTTCCAATAGGTAAACCACATGGCGGCAAATAAAATAAGGTAGAGGAAAGCTTCATACAATTGCGCCGGATGGCGGTATGGGATACTTTCCAGAATTCCTGAAAATTCCGGTTTGTTTTCAATAGCCTTATACGCGGCACTTGCGGTTTTTTCTTTGGTGAGCTGCATGGCCTTATAGGCGGGCATATCGTCTGAATCGCGAATAAAGCGTGTTGCCAAGGCAAATGATTTATCCACGACATTCCCGTTGATTTCAGAATTGAAAAAGTTCCCTAAACGAACAAAAGCTGCCCCAATAGCGCAGGTTATGGTGACCCTGTCCAAAACCCATAAAAATTTCATGTCCTTAAACTTTCTGGAAAAAAAGTATAACGCAATAATGGCGGCAATGGCAGCGCCATGGCTTGCCAAGCCAGTAAAACCGGTGAACTCAAATTTAGGAACGGTTTTTATGGGGAGTAAAATGGATAAGGGGTCAGAGGAGAGCAATTCAGGTTGGTAAAACAACACATGCCCCAATCGTGCACCCAACATAATGGATATGACGGCATATAGAAATAAGGAATCCAATTTTTCCAAGGGCTTATTTTCCTTTTTGAAAATCGTTTTCATGATTTGGAAACCGACCAAAAACGCTATTATCCAAAGGAGATTATAATACTTGATTTGGGCAAAGCCTATCTTGAATATGGTGTCATCCGGATTCCAATTGAAACCTAAAAAGTACATATGGGTTTGTTTTGGGCTAAGATAGGTATTTACCTAAAAGGGTATGGGCAATAAGAATCAGATTTTTATGGATTTAGTTTGGAAGCAAGAGACAAGAGACAAGAAAATTACAGAGAATGTTGTTTGCTAGGGTTTAAAGATTTTTTTAACATCAAACATCAAACGAGATTAGAATACTAAATACCCGGCACCATCTTTTGTTTGAACTTGATTCTTGGATTTGGACTTTACCTACGGAACGGGGTCGTAACCACTGCCTCCCCAAGGATTGCAACTAAAAATTCTCTTTATGGACAACCATCCCCCTTTAAAAAGCCCGTGTTTTTTTAGGGCTTGCAGTGTATATGTGGAACAGGTAGGGGAATAACGGCAGGTTGCAGGTGTTAAGGGAGAAATCACGACTTGATATGCCCTAACCAGAAAAACAAATGGGGTTATCAAGATTTTCTTCATGACACTTTTGTATTTGCACCTCCAAAAGATATCCTGAGGAAGTTTGCGATGATGTGTTTGCCTAGTTTACGGTAAAGGTAGTACCGTCTTTTCCATCCTTTAGCTGCACGCCCAATTCCAGCAATTCGTCCCTAATTTTATCCGAAGTCGCAAAATCCTTATTAGCGCGGGCGTTGTTACGCAATTGGATGAGCAACTCCACTACACCTGACAAGGTTTTGGAGTTTCCTGAACTTTCCTGTTGGTCCTCAAGCCCTAAAACATCAAAAATAAAGGTATGGAGAATGTTTTGAAGGCTTGCCTTATCCTTGGTTGTAATGTTTTCCTTTCCTTCTTTAATGAGGTTGATATGCTTAACGGCCTCAAAAAGATGGGAAATTAGAATGGGGGTGTTAAAATCATCGTTCATGGCATCATAGCATCGTTGCTCCCACGAGGGAATATCAAAATCCGTGGTATCGCCCGCTGCCAAGGTTTCCAAATTTTTAAGGCCTTCCATCAGCCTGTAAAACCCTTTTTCAGAAGCCAATAAGGCATCATCGCTTAAGTCCAATATACTGGTATAGTGGGCTTGCAACATAAAAAAACGCACTACCGATGGTGAAAATGGCTTGCTTAGAATGGAATTTTCCCCACTAAAAATCTCATTGGGATAAATGTTATTGTCCGTGGACTTGGACATTTTTTTACCGTTCAGCGTGAGCATATTGGCATGCATCCAATAGTTGACGGGGGAATGGCCCGTACTTGCTTCGGCCTGGGCAATTTCACATTCGTGATGCGGAAACTTTAAATCCATTCCGCCACCGTGAATATCAAACGTGTCGCCTAAATATTTGGTACTCATGGCGGTACACTCTAAATGCCAACCGGGGAAACCATCACCCCATGGGGATGGCCAACGCATAATATGCTGTGGTTCCGCTTTTTTCCAAAGGGCAAAATCCTGAGGGCTTTTCTTCTCGTCTTGAGCGGCCAAGGCACGTGTATTGGCGATCATATCTTCCAATTTACGGCCGCTTAGCTTCCCGTAGTCATTGGTTTCATTGAACTTGATCACATCAAAATAGACCGAACCATTGGCCACATAAGCAAAACCTTTTTTCAAGATTTCCTTAATAATCTCAATTTGTTCAATGATATGCCCGGTAGCCGTAGGCTCAATGCTTGGGGATAAAAAATTAAATTGTTGCAAGGTTTCATGAAAGTCAACCGTATAGCGTTGCACAACTTCCATAGGCTCCAGTTGCTCTAGTTTGGCTTTTTTTGCAATTTTATCCTCCCCATCCTCAGCATCGTTTTCCAAATGCCCAGCATCTGTAATATTGCGCACATAGCGCACTTTATACCCCAAATGTTTGAGGTACCTGAATATCATATCAAAGGACATAAAAGTGCGGCAGTTCCCTAAATGTACATTGCTATAGACCGTAGGCCCGCAGACATACATGCCTACGTATCCTTCCTTAATGGGTTTGAAGACATCTTTTTTACCGGAAAGGGAATTGGAAATTTTAAGGGTTTGCTGCTTAAAAAGTTGCATTAGAACTCGGTATCTAGATTGATGTATTCCAAAAACTCACGTCGCGTAGCTTCCTCTTTGAATTTACCGCCGTATTCCGCCGTAACGGTACTGCTTTCAATATCACGAATGCCCCTGGAGTTTACGCAAAGGTGTTTGGCGTCTATAACACATGCCACGTCCTCGGTGCCTAAAACTTGCTGTAATTCTTTGACAATTTGAATGTTAAGGCGTTCCTGTACTTGTGGGCGTTTTGCAAAATAATCCACTATTCGGTTCATTTTGGAGAGTCCTACCACGGTGCCGTTGGAAATATAAGCCACATGGGCTCTCCCTACGATAGGGAGCAGATGGTGCTCACAGGTGGAATACAGGGTTATGTTTTTCTCCACCAGCATTTCGCCGTATTTGTATTTGTTGTCAAAAGTGGAAGATTTTGGTTTCCGATCCGGATGTAGTCCTCCAAACACCTCTTTTACGAACATTTTTGCTACGCGTTTTGGTGTGCCCATCAAACTGTCATCCTCTAAATCCAGACCCAAAGTGAGCATAATTTCACGCACATTGGTCTCTATGCGACCGATTTTTTCATCATCTGTCAATACAAAGGCATCTTTTCGCAAAGGCGTGTCCTGAGCTGAGGCTACATGGCCGTCACCACGCTCCTCATACTGTTCTTCCAAAGTTTTTTTTACTTCCATTAAAGGCTAAATACAATTGGCAAAGATATACATTAATGCCTTATTTAACATCGCCGTACGGGGCTTTGACAACATAAATTCTTGTTAAGGAAAAAGTAAGCTTAGTTTTGGGGTTCCCAAATTAATTGACCTACAGATGAAGTTGTTAAGACCTTTGTTAATTGTAAGTTTATTCTTATCAATTTGTACTTTCGGACAAGTATCTCCAGACTGTGCTACGGCTATTCCTATCTGTTCCAATACACCCATCAATGGTGGCACCAATGGTTTTGCCGCCGAAGATTTTAATGGTGCCGCGGAATCCGGTTGTTTGGAACGTACGACATCCGGGTCTATAGAATCCAACTCCGCGTGGTATCGGTTCAGGACCAATGCCTCCGGTGAGTTAGGCTTTAATATTGGGCACAATAGCGGAGAGGATTGGGACTTTGCCTTATACTTAGCAACGGATTGTACCGTTTTAGGAGATCCCATACGATGTAACTTTTTTGATAATGATGATGAAAGTAGGTTTATAGGCCTTGGTGAAGACCCCACGGGCGATAGTGCCAATGTACAATATGAGGATTATATTATGGTAGAACCCGGCCAGGATTACTACCTCTTTATCAATAATTTCAGCAACGTAAATTCCGGTTTTTCCATTCAGTTTTCTGGACAACTTTTTGTGGATAACCCCAATGATGCCTTGGATTGCTCCATTATAAGCAATCTTTTGGGAGCCCCTATTGCAGCCTGTTCCAACACCCCGGTGGTTTTGGATGCCACAACGACCACTGCCCTTTCTTACCGATGGTTTCAAGATATCGGTAGTGGATTTGTAGAGCTTATGGGGGAGGTTTTAGAAACCTTGACGGTTACCGAAGATGCCATATATCGTGTGGAGGTCGTTACCGGTACTGGCAATATAATAAGTGATGTGCAGGTCGCTTTTTCAGAAGCGCCAATGTCTTTTCCGGTTGAGGATGAGTCTTTTTGTCAAAGTTTGCTAGGCTATAATTTTGAAAGAAAAAGCGAGGAGGTCATCGGCGCCCAAGACCCAGAGACCGTTTTAGTGAATTACTTTGTAACGCAACAAGATGCCGATTTAAATACCAATCCCTTACCGGAAGGCTATATTCCACCTATTGGAGATCAAAGACTTTACATACGGGTTAGCTCAGCAGACAATCCGGAATGTTTTGACGCCTCTCAAAACTTTTTATTGACGACCATAGCACCACCGGAATTAGGGGAGGATGATGAAATACGTTTATGCGATGGGGAGCTAAGTGTGCTCATTGGTGAAGAGACTGCCAATCCGGAATATACCTATTCATGGAGTACCGGAGAGATCACCCCGGCCATTACCGTTACGGAGGAAGGCACCTATGTCTTGACAGCTAGGACCATGGTGAACAATACCTTTTGTGTGCGTACAAGAACTTTTACGGTGATAGAATCTGCTGTTCCCGTAATATCAGGAGTGGAAATTGCCGATTTTAGTTATAGCAATACGGTGCGGGTGCGGACCAATGTAGTCGGGGATTTTGAATACCGATTGGATGATGGAGCGTATCAAGAAAGTCCGGTTTTTGAAGGAGTGCTGCCCGGCAACCATGTGGTTTATATGCGTGATATTAATGGTTGTGGTGTGGACACACAGGATATTGCCGTGGTAGGCTATATTCCGTTCTTTACCCCAAACGGTGACGGTGTTAATGAAGACTGGCATTTATTGGGCTTGGAGTTTTTAGAGGACCCGCAAGTCAACATATTTGATAGGTTTGGAAAACTGATCGTACAATTAACGGAGGAATCCGATGGTTGGGATGGAACCTATAATGGCGTGCAATTACCCGGAACCGATTATTGGTTTAAGCTTAGCTTTTTAGACGAAAATGGTACTAGGGTAGAAGCACAATTTCTTCAAAATAATTTTTCTTTACGACGATAATCTGATGTACGCAGTACTATTTGATATTGCAGTTCATCGATTAAATGTAAATTTTTTCGGTGAACGTATACTAAATACGAATGTTATGTAGTTATTAGGGTGTGAAAATGTAAGAATAGCCCCAAATTCTATGCGAACACTAATTTGCGCTATTGGTATTCTAGTAAGTATTGTGCACACTTCCCGTGCGCAAAATTCTCCAGATTGTAGATCGGCTGTCCCCGTTTGTGCAGATGCCCCTATTATGGGAATGGCGGATGGCAATGGCGATATAATGGATTTTGAAGAAGAATTAAGACAGACTGGATGCCTACAAAAAGGCAGCTTTGTCTCCGCTGATATTGAAAACAATTCTTCTTGGTATGTCTTTCGGGCGGGTACCGATGGACAAATAGGATTTAACATTGAAGCGTTACCCGTCATACCAGGAGGGGTGGTCACGGCGGATTATGATTTTGCATTGTATGGGCCTTTTGATCAAACCCCTGGTGATAATTTTTGTACTGATATTGGTAATGGTAACATTCAGCCGATACGATGCAATTTTGAAAGTAATACCACTAATTTTACAGGTATAGGGATGAATCCGGTGGACGGGCGGGTTGGTGCGCCAAATGTGACGCAAAGTCAAAATACTTATGACGAGTTTATCAATGTTGAAGCTGGGGAACTTTATTTTTTATTTATCAATAACTTCAGGGACAATGCAAACAACGACCCAGAAATGTTTGAGCTTACGTTTACGGGAAGTTCTGTAGACACTGATCAAAATACAGCTTTGGATTGTACACTACGTGATGAATTTCTTGGATTGGATATCATAGCCTGCGAAGGCGATCCAGATATTGTGTTGAGCGCGCGTAATTCTCCTGCTGGTCCTAATATTCGTAATATTATTTGGTCGGTTGATGCGGATGGAGATGGTGTCATAGATACCCCACCATTGCTCATGGGACCAGATGCTTTTGAATTAACCGTTACCAGTCCTAATTCCGGTCGGTATTTTGTAAGCATTACAACTATATTTGATGAAGTTTTTTCAGATGAAATAGACATCACCTTTTTTGGTGAGCCCCAATTGGATGAAGTTATCATTATAGAAGATTTGACCAACGCCGATGATCCTGATACCTATGATGTGGAAATTGTACCCGTAGGAGACGGCGATTTTGAATATGCCTTAAACGGCGGTGAATTTCAGGATAGTCCTATATTTCTAGATATTCCCCCTGGGGAAAATACCGTCGTTATCAATGATAAAAATGGCTGTGGTACAACGGACCCTATTCCCTTTATTGTGGTAGGCTATCCGAAGTTTTTTACGCCCAATGGAGATGCCTTTAATCCAGAATGGAGCGTAAAGGGAGCAGAATTTTTAATCAACCCCACCGTATTCATCTTTGACCGTTTTGGCAAACTACTCAAACAATTGAATGATAATGGGGGTTGGGACGGAACTTTTAACGGAAGGGACATGCCATCTTCGGATTATTGGTTCCGATTGGAATACGAGCGCACGGAGCAAACCGCTATTGTGGCCAAAACGGTTCGCAATCACTTTTCTTTAGTACGTTAACAAAAAAAGGACTGCTTGGAAATGCAGTCTCTCACGAAGTTTTTTAGCCAATCCAAAAAGTTTAATGAGTTCGATATACAAAGAGTCTCATTAAACGCTTAAAAAGGAAATAAACTTTCAAAGGTGACAACACAGAAGTTCCTCCCTTTGGTAAAGGGAGGTGGATTGACACACAGTGTCAAGACGGAGGGATTCCAACACAAACCACAACTAATCTCCCCTTTCTTCTTCCCTTTGGTCAGAATTCATTCCCCTCTTTGTTTAAGAGGGGGGCAATCCATTAATGTGAGTAGAATGAAAACCTCTTGTTTGGACACATAAATGACAATGAATATCGTCAATGTCACATCGAGTTGGGTCGAGAAGTCATAAAAGCATCCATTTCGATTAAGTCCTTAACAGTGCAAGAAATAGCTGATTTTCGCTTCAATCCAAAAAGTCTAAATGAGTTCATCGAATTATCAGAACTTAAGGGTATAGGTCAGACTAACGTTGGTATTGGAGCGGTTTACCAAGGCGTTATTGGATAGCGCCGAATCAAAGAAGAACTCGTTGGTATCGCGTTCCAGTCGTGTTACGGCGAGGTCCAATTTACTTGAACCAAAATCATAACCGATACCACCGGAATAGGCTTGTAAATCCCCGACCAAAGTACCATCTTCATACGGACTGTCCTCAAACCGATAACCGGCCCTTAAGCTAACTTGTTGTACTCTATATTCCCCGCCAAGCCTAAAACTATTTACGGCTCCAAGCTGGTTGGAAATAAAATCGTTTTCTTCACTAAAAATAGGATCGGAAGAAGGGCCAAGCTGCGCTTGCGACATATCTTGATAGCTGTAATCAAAACTGAGCAACCCATCTTTTCCAAAGATAACCGCTAAGCTTCCCGTTAGTTTTGATGGAATTTTGATGCGATAGATATCAAACAGGTTAACCACGTTAAAATTGATAAAGTCGATATTGGCATCCGCTAGGTCAGAATCAACACTTTGGCCTAAATCGTCCGCAAAGCGATACCAGGTTGGGGATTGATAGCTTCCACCAACCCTCACATTTTCATTCAGTTTGGCAATAGCTCCCAAACTAAAGGAAAATCCGGTGCCTTCAGATCGTAAAAAATTATCAAAAACCGTGGATTGTATGGGAGAATCCGCGTCAAAACCGGACTCGTCCAAACGCGTCAATCTTTCGTAGAATATAGAGTGGAAGTTTAGGGATGCGCCTAAATATAGATTTTCTTCATATTGTCCGGATAAGTTGGCCGTAAACTTGCTGTTATTGCCATTGATAGCCTGTTGGAAGCGTTGGTTCACAGTAGAATAAAGCGCATTGGAAGTGTAGGTGTCGCTACCTAAATCATCCTCATCGGAAGGATTGATAAACCCGCCAAAGTACCCTAAAAAGGCCTGTTGGTCCCCAAAACCTTGCTGTTCCCCAATCCTTAGGTAGGCTTCCTCTATAAATTCCCCTTCCTGTAATAGAATATCACCAAAAGGAACCCCTTGCGCAAAGTTTAGAAAATAGGTGTCTATTCCTTGATCGGTATTACCAGACGCAAAAATTTCATCATCAAAATTAGAAACAATATCATAGTTGAAGGCAAGGGCAATTTTTTTCCATGGCCCCTCATCATTCGATTTAAAAACAAAAACCCCTCCAGCTTGGTTGATATCCGCACTTCTAGCGTTTACGTTTCCGGTATTGGAACCAAAAAGCGCCGTATTGTCGTTGTTAAAGGAAGTTCCACTTACCGCAAATTGACTATGGTTGAAAATAGCGGTACCTGCTGGATTGCTGTTTAAGGAAGATAAGTCGCCCCCAAGCGCTCCAAAGGCGCCGCCCATGGCTTGGAATCTTGCCGTGCCTTGAAGGTTTTCGGTTCCTATCCTGACCACATCTTCAATATTTTGGGCGGTTAGGTTTACACATACCACACCCATCATGAAAGTTAAAAATCGTTTCATAGTGTATTATTTGATTGCTGTAAAATGAATTGAAAGCTTATCTTCTTCTACCGGAACTTCGGGATCCAGAGGACCTGCCGCTAGATCGGCTAGAACTTCTTACGCTACCAGAGCTTCTTGAGCTGCTGCGACCAGAACTTCTAAAACCGGAACTTCTGGAAGAACTCCTACCGCTACTTCTGAAACCTGAACTTCTGGAAGAACTTCTACCACTGCTACGAACACCGGAACTTCTTGTAGTGCTAGGCCTTCTAACGCTACTGCTCCTGCCGGAGAAGGAACGGTTGGGCGTACTTCTATTTGTTCGTATGCCGGTACTTCTTGTAGAACGTGTACCAACACCATTTCTGGAATAGGACCTATTACTTCGTGTTGCCCCATCGTATCGTGGCACGGCTCTGGTGCTTCTGCTACTTCTGTAACTTCTATTTCTTGCAATGGCATCTGCACTTACCGATCTTCTTGATGTTGTTCCACCTCGAACACTTCTTCCAGTTGCACTGCGCCTAGCGGAAGATTGTCCAATAGCCGATCTTCCCCTATCGGAGCGAATGCCGGAGCGTGTGATATTTCTACTTCTGTTGAATACGGCCGATCTTCCCCTTAGGGCATTTGAGGCCACGGAACTCCTGCGTATACCAGATCTTCTACGTCCGTTTAATGGACCGGTAATTCCATGTCCTGTAATCAGTCCACGTCGATAAGCATAAGGATTACCAAAACGACCGTATCCAAATCGGTTAAAACCGTATCCAAAACCGCCATAATAGGGGTAGCCAAAACCTCCAAAACCAAATCTATTGAATCCAAAACCAAACCCAAATCGGTTAAATCCAAACCCGCCGCCGTAAAAGAAAGGGTCATAAAAACCGAACCCGCCAAAGAAGGGCGATCCAAACCCAAACGCACCAAACGCATAGGGATTTTCATAAACGTTTATATTTACTTGCGAAGGATTATCACCCCAACCCGGATTTCCTTCGTATGTATTGTTGCTTGCCAAATAACCGGTCTGTTCCCCTAGAGGGATAGAATCGTTTACCGAACCACTATAATAGTCATCTACATCGGTAAAGATTTCTTCATCCAATATCTCGTCGTATTCATTTGCCTTTTCCCCAAAATAATCCCCATAGATGTTACTTTCCACTGCATCGTTCTGTACTGCTTGCGCAGATTTTTTTTCTACATAAACAGCTTTGTTACCACTGGAATAGATACCATCGTCATCATAATAGGAAGCTTGTTGGTACGAGCCGCAGGATACAAAAACAAGGGCGAACGCAAGCACTAAGGTCGCGTATTGAATTGTTGGGCGGGGTAAAGAATTACGCATGTGATTAATTTTATTGTTGAACATAGTAAAAATAGTTAGTTTTACCGCACTATTTTTTGATAAAAGAAGACACAAGTTTTGTGCCAAACTATATAAGATGGGAAAAAAATTGACGAGTAGGGCAGAAGATTACTCCAAATGGTACAATGAACTTGTTGTAAAAGCGGATTTGGCGGAGAACTCCGGTGTACGGGGTTGTATGGTCATTAAACCCTATGGATACGCCATATGGGAAAAGATGCAGGCGGCATTGGATAAAATGTTTAAGGATACGGGACATGAAAATGCTTATTTTCCGCTATTTATCCCAAAATCCTATTTAAGCAAAGAAGCCAGTCATGTAGAAGGTTTTGCCAAGGAATGTGCGGTAGTTACGCATTACCGACTGAAAAATGCCGAGGATGGAAGCGGTATCGTTGTGGATGAGGATGCCAAGTTGGAAGAGGAGCTTATCGTGAGACCCACATCGGAAACCATTATTTGGGATACCTATAGAAAGTGGATCCAATCATATCGGGATTTACCGCTTTTGATCAATCAATGGGCCAATGTGGTCCGCTGGGAGATGCGCACACGCTTGTTTTTGCGTACGGCGGAATTTTTATGGCAGGAAGGTCATACGGCCCATGCCACGGAAAAAGAAGCCATGGAAGAAGCGGAACAGATGATGCACGTTTATGCGGATTTTGCCGAGAACCATATGGCGGTTCCGGTGATTAAGGGAACCAAAACGGAGAGTGAACGTTTTGCCGGTGCTGTGGAAACTTTTTGCATTGAGGCTTTAATGCAAGACGGAAAAGCGTTACAGGCGGGGACGTCCCATTTTCTAGGACAAAATTTTGCCAAAGCTTTTGATGTAAAATATGCCACCAAAGATGGCAAGCAAGAGTATGTTTGGGCAACCTCATGGGGTGTTTCTACCCGCTTAATGGGCGCGCTGATCATGACGCATAGCGATGATAATGGTTTGGTGTTGCCGCCAAAGTTGGCCCCAATACAAGTGGTTATCGTCCCTATTTATAAAGGAGAGGAACAGTTGGAGGCCATTTCTGAAAAAGTGAAACCTTTTATTGACGAGTTAAAGGCAAAGGGCATTTCCGTAAAGTACGATAATCGGGATACCTATAAACCCGGTTTTAAATTCCACGAGTATGAGCTTAAGGGGGTTCCGATACGTTTGGCCATTGGTCAACGCGATATGGAAAATGGGACTTTTGAGGTAGCACGACGGGATACCTTGGAAAAAGAAACCGTTGCTGCGGACGAGGTAGTGGAAAAGATAGTTTGGCTTTTAGAAGATATTCAGGAGCAATTGCACCAAAGGGCCGGCAGGTACCAGCAGGAGCATATTACCAAAGTGGAGACTTATGACGAGTTTAAAAAAGTACTCGAGGAAAAAGGCGGATTTGTTTCCGCACATTGGGACGGCACCACGGTTACCGAAGACCTCATAAAGGAAGAAACCAAGGCTACTATACGCTGTATTCCCATAGCTGTGGAAAAAGAAGAAGGATCCTGTATAATAACGGGAGAACCATCTCCTTATCGGGTATTGTTCGCCAAAGCGTATTAGTAGGTTAAAAAATAATATCTAACTATTGCAATAGTTAAAAATAGTTGTATTTTTGCATCCGCAATTAAGCGACCTTGGCCCGTTCGTCTAGGGGTTAGGACGCCAGGTTTTCATCCTGGTAACAGGGGTTCGATTCCCCTACGGGCTACAAGACAAGGTTAAAAATTGGAAGTGGAAAGTTTTAAATAAAGCTTCGTAGTTCCTTTATGGTAACCTTTTTTATGGCCCGTTCGTCTAGGGGTTAGGACGCCAGGTTTTCATCCTGGTAACAGGGGTTCGATTCCCCTACGGGCTACAGGATTAATTGTATAATTAAAAATTAAGAATGCAGAATGTTGTCATTTTTAATTCAACATTCAAATTTCGTAATTAACAAGATATGGCAAACCATAAGTCAGCATTAAAGAGAATTAGAAGAAACGAAGCAGTACGTTTACGTAACAGGTATCAGCATAAAACAGTGCGTAATGCCATCAAAAAGTTACGTAACGAAGAAGATAAAAAAGCTGCAGAGACCTTATTGCCTTCTGTTGTTGGAATGATCGATAAATTGGCCAAGAGAAATATTATTCACGCTAATAAGGCCGGTAACCTAAAGAGTAAGTTGATGCGTAGTGTTGCCGCTATGTAAGCTTATTTTTGTTTTAGAATACAAAAAACCTTGCTCTTTTAAGTAAGGTTTTTTTGTGCGCTATTGTCTCTACCTAAAGGAACTTCTTTTGCTAACTAGTAAGCCAATGAGAAATTGGGAATATGAAACGAGTATCAAACCTTTTAGAATCCCCCTAAAACCATAAGCGATCCAGACTTCAGGTTTTAAAAACCCGGTGAGGTAGAGAAAGGGGAAAAAGAAATGAAAAATCAATAGCCCTAGGCTTACCCAAAACATAAGATTGTGCCTTAATGGAGGTGCGTTTTTGATCCGTTGTTTTTCTTTAAAGTAAAGTAGGACTAGAAGAACCATCAATATGGATTGCAAGGTTTTGGCATAATACAATCCGGTATACAACGGGTTTTGGAAAAAACAACTGACCACAAAAGATAACAACACAAGGCCGCACCCATAATAGGCTATTTTTTTATGGTGCTCTGTTTGAAGTATGCTGTAATAAACATGGCTAAAGAATAGGAGCACAAGTACACCGTATATATTGTAAATGATGACATTGTACCATGCATACATCTCATTTTCAAAAAAACTGAATTCTTTGTAGGTTAGTATGAGATACCCCAATACCTCCGTAAAAACGGTATAAGCGATATACATGGGAAAACCTTTGAGCGGGGTGTCAAAGTACCTATTATAGCGCAACATACTGACAATGAAAATCAGTATGTATAAGAGAACAAAATAGTTGGATTTAAGAAATGCTATCACATATTGCTATTAACGAAAGGTTCCTCTTTTGCTAACTATAAAACCAAAGCAAAATAGTAGGTACATAACGACGATCATCATCAAATGAAATTGCCTAAAAGGGGCGTAGTAGTAATAATCCACAACCCTAATTATTTTTAAGGGCAAATAAATACTATGAAAAAGTAAAAGTCCTGTACTTACCCAAAACAATAAACTACGTTTTAGTAAACTAAAATTGAATTTTTGGAACGCTTCCTTGAAATAGGAAAGGGTGATATAAATCAAGAAAAGAACTCCGGAAATATAGGCGTAAAGCAAAGATTCTATAAAAGGATTTTGAAAAAACGTATTAACAAGATTTACCAAAATAAATATACCAGCCCCATATTTGATAATCTTCTTTTTTTTGGGGATTGTGGTCACATTGTAATAGACAAAAAAGAAGAACAAGAAAAAGCACAGATGGTAAATATTGTACAGAATAGCGTTATGGTTGATATATTGATATCCAAAAATCAATTGAAAATTTTCATTTTCGGCAATTACACCGCCAAGCAATTCAGAGAAGAAAGTATAGGCAATGATAATGGGGAAATATTTTAACGCGGTATCAAAGTACTTTTTATAAGCAAAAACAGAGATAAACCAAGTAATCCCATAAACCACAACAAAGTAGTTTGTTTTTAAAAAGTCTAGAATTACTTGGCCCATCGGATATTTTTAGAAATCCCCATACGGCGGCGGAGCAATATGTCCATCATTCATAATTAAACTTCCGCCTCCTTGGTAAGGGCTAAAACTCGGAAAGAAGGATGCTTTGGATTTTTGCCCTTGGTTTTGTCCGTTGCCATCGTCTTTAGGCCAATAATTCCGTATCAATTCGGCCTGACCTTTTTCGTTAATGAAGAAACCTCCGTTTTCACCACCTATTTTGGCTGTAGGTAACATAAAAACGGTATTTCTATTGGGATCTTTACCCCCCTTGCCATAGTTGCCCAAATAAATGCGCAAGCTGTCCGGACGTACTTTTGCTTTTTTTGCTTCTTGTTCCACATACTTTACGTAGTTGGAAATTGTCTCAAAATCAAAATCGATAAACTGGGTCGGGATAAATTCACTTTCCGGATTTTGACTGGCCTCAAACTCTTTGATGGTCCCTATTCTTCGCGTCTCATAATTATCACATAGGATTTTAGCCTTTTCAAGTGAAATAATACCGTCCGGGGCATCAACCATCTCTTGTTCCATTTCTTCCTTAGGGTCTTCGTTCCGGTTTTCACTTTTCTTTTCCCCGCAGGAGACCATCAGCATCGTGGCGACTGAGATGGCCAAAAATACTTGTCTTTTGGTTTTCATACTCTAGGTGTTTTTTAGGATTATAAAATCTGGGGGAATCTTCCCTCTAAAGATAGGATTTTTATTGGAAGATTTTAACAAAAAAAGGACCCATCAGTTAATGCTGATGGGTCCTGTGCTTATACCAATTTTTAATTTCCTTATTGGTTCATGGTCATTAAGAACTCCTCGTTGTTTTTGGTTTGCTTAAAGCGTTGTTCAATAAACTCCATAGCTTCCACAGGGTTCATATCCGCTAAATATTTACGCATGATCCACATACGTTGTATAGTGGTGTCATCCAATAAAATATCATCCCGTCTAGTACTGGATGAGGTAAGGTCAATGGCCGGGAAAATCCTTCTGTTCGCAATCTTACGATCTAACTGAAGTTCCATATTACCCGTTCCCTTGAATTCCTCAAAAATAACCTCGTCCATTTTAGAACCGGTATCCGTCAATGCCGTGGCAATAATGGATAAGGAACCACCACCTTCAATATTACGGGCAGCACCAAAGAATCGTTTTGGCTTGTGCAGTGCGTTGGCATCAACACCCCCACTCAATACCTTTCCGGAGGCAGGTTGTACCGTATTATAGGCGCGGGCCAAACGTGTTATGGAATCCAATAGAATGACCACATCATGGCCACATTCAACTAATCGTTTTGCTTTTTCGATGACAATATTGGCCACACGCACGTGTTCCGAGGCTTCTTTGTCAAAAGTAGAGGCAACAACTTCACCACGAACGTTACGTTGCATGTCCGTTACTTCTTCCGGACGCTCATCGATCAATAAAATAATCTGATAAACTTCTGGGTGATTGGCGGCTATACCGTTGGCAATATCTTTAAGCAGCATGGTCTTACCCGTCTTGGGTTGTGACACGATCATACCTCGCTGTCCTTTTCCAATAGGAGAGAACAAATCTATGATTCGGGTAGAAATGGTACTCTGGCGTTCCGCCAAATTGAATTTTTCTTGAGGGAACAGCGGTGTAAGGTGCTCAAAAGAAACCCTGTCACGCACTATCTTGGGATCAATACCATTGATTTTATTGACCTTTATAAGCGGAAAATACTTTTCCCCCTCTTTTGGTGGCCTAACGTTACCCAGAACGGTATCACCGGTTTTAAGACCGAACAATCTAATTTGCGATTGCGAAACATAAATATCATCCGGTGAGGAAAGATAGTTGTAATCGGAAGACCTTAAAAAGCCGTAACCGTCCTGCATGATATCCAATACGCCCTCACTTTCAATGATGCTGTCAAACTCAAACTCAGGCTCTTTATATCGGTTTTTTAGGTCTTTATCAAAATTGCTGCTCTTTTTTTCGTGCTGCGGCCTTGGATTTGGCGTGTTACGCCTATTCTGGTTTTTATTGGGGCCGCTTTGTTTATGGGGTTCCCTTTTGGGATGTTGGTTTTTGTCCTTGTTGTCCCGGTTGTCTTTATTATTTTGTGGAGTTGGCTTTTCCTCTTCAGGGGCAGGGGCCTTTTTGTCTTCCACTTCCTTTTTGGGAGCTACTTTACGGGGAGCCCTTGCTTTTCTTGGCTTGGCTTCCGCTTTTTCCTTAGGCTCTATCACCGTAGCAGCAACTGCTTTAGGGTTGGACGCCTGAACATCCAGGATTTGATACACCAAATCCAATTTTTTGATGGTCTTAAACTTGGGGATGTTTAATTCTTTTGCTATTTCCTGAAGCTCAGGAAGCTTTTTTGCTTTTAGATCTGAAATCTCGAACATTAAATGATGAATAAGTTAATCTTGAATCTATTTTTTGGAGTAAATCGTTATTCTGGATATTACGATGGGAAAAGTTCTCCCGGGGTAAGTATGCTACTTCTAACGCTGCAATGATACAAATTATTTTTAAAGAACTGGGGTAATTTATTGAAAAGACACGTATTTTTGCCTTTCCAATTGGTAAAACGCAATGATTCAAAGAATTCAGACGTTATATTTGGTAATTGTGACCCTAGTGGCCGCAGTACTGCCTTTCTTTTTAAACCTATGGTTGGAAGGGGAGGTCGCCATTTATGCGCAGGACGAACTTTTGATCAGCATCGCGTTTTATGGAATTGCTATTTTGGCTTTAGTGACCATTTTCCTGTATAAGAAAAGACAAAATCAATTTGTGGTGAACAGATTGAACATGATATTAAATCTTTTTTTACTAGGATTTTTCGTTTACCGATCGCTAAACTTATCCGGAGGGACGGCGGTCTCTGAGAAGGGTATTGGGATGTTGATTCCTGTATTTTCTATCGTTTTTCTGGTCCTGGCCAACAGGGCCATCAAAAAGGATGAAGATCTTGTAAAATCTGTAGATCGTTTACGTTAAACCTAACATCTTAGTAGTATTAGTGCGTAACCCCATTTGGCATGCCAAATGGGGTTTTTGCATTATAAGGTATAGGTGATTACTCCGCTTTTGCCATAAGGTTATCCGTGGTAAAACCGTTGCTAAAGGAAATATCCGTAAGCGTTTGCACCAAATTGGGTGCCTCTGCATACCCATTTTCACTAGGCATATAATAACTTCTTTTGGTAGCCAGCATTTGGCCATCCACATCGGAATATTCGTAATCCGCTATGATCAATGGCTCATTGACCCCCATAAAGGGTAATGAAAAGTAAAAGCGGTCTATTAATTTTGTTTCCGGGTTTACGTACAAAACGTAGGTGTCGTTCTGCTCTTTACCAGTAATACTGGGATCATAAGAAATTTTTAGTTTATCGTATACCTTGTCGTTATGGGTTTCTTGTCCTTCATAAGAAGCTATAGTACCCCCATCATTTAATTTATAGGGCATTACAAACCAAAAGTAATTGGCTTTTCTTAAAAAATCCCCCACCACATTGCCTTGGGCATCCTCATTTACCTTACCATTGACTAGGACTACGGTTTTCTCACCGTCAAAGCATTGGGTTACCTCACCTTCAATGCCAGGCATCACATTGATCTCGTGCTGTGTGTAATGTCCGTAAGAAGCCTCGTTGTTAAAAATGTAGCGTTCCGTAGAGAGGTCCGTCTTATTGGCGTCCGTGCTATGGTAGGTATAGGTGTATTGTACATCCCCTTTTTTCCATAAATCTCCCCAACCGCCGTGGGCGTATTCGATGGCCGCTAAAATAGATTGCGGATCTTCGGTATTGTAAACGGGGGCCTTATCCATTTCCTCCGCTACTTCTTCTAGTTGTTTTTCCGCTTTTTTCGATTTTTCACCACAAGCTACGGCAGCCAGAAGTACAAGTAGCGCAAATCCTTTAAAGACAATTGTTTTCATAAGTTGTATTTGAATGTTTACCACTTTAGACGTGTTAAATTCAAATACTTAACGTTTTGGGTGTTGCTATTCTTAACCCTTGATTTTTAGGTCGATATCACTAGCGTTTTCCCAATTCTACGACTTCCAGATTTCCAATTTTTTTACCATCAATGGTAAATCGCAGCATGGTCCTTAGCTGATGGAAACCATGCCGTCCACAAGCCCCGGGGTTCATATGCAACACATCCAATTTTTTATCGTGCATAACCTTTAGAATATGCGAATGTCCACAAATGAAAAGTTTTGGCGGATTGATTTTTATTTCTTCCCGCGTACGCATATTGTATTTTGGGGGGTATCCCCCAATATGGGTGATCCAAACGGCTACTTCCTCACAAAAAAAACGATTATTTTCGGGGAACTCCTTTTGTATGATGTGGTTGTCAATATTGCCAAAAACCCCACGGAGGGGTTTACGTTCCATTAGAGCGTCGGTAACGGAAAGGTCGCCAATATCACCGGCGTGCCATACTTCATCCGCCCAATCGACATGTTTTAAAATGGCATCGTCCATATGCCCATGCGTATCGGACAATAACAGAATTTTGGTCATACCGCTAAAGTAATGCTAAAATCAAAATGGGAAATACATCTTAGAGGGATTAAAGTATCTTTGCCTCGGAAAAAAAACAAGAAATACAGTGAGGTATTTTTTAGAGTGTTCTTATTTTGGAAAAGCGTACCACGGTTGGCAATACCAACCAAATGCCATAAGCGTGCAAGAAGTTTTGGAGGAAGGCCTTTCCACATTATTGCGTACTAAAATTTCCATTGTAGGTGCTGGCAGAACGGATGCAGGTGTGCACGCAAAGCAACTTTTTGCCCATTTTGATGTTGAAGGGTTGGATAATCCAACGGATTTAACGCAACGGCTGAACAGTTATCTGCCCGCGGATATTGCCGTTACTGCTATTTTTGAAGTTCCTGCGGATGCCCATGCCCGTTTTCACGCCGCACAAAGAACCTATGAATATTGGGTGGTACGCCACAAAAATCCGTTTTACAATGATACTGCCCACTACGTTTGGTCCCCTTTGGACCTAAAGGCCATGAATATAGCTGCCGATTTGCTCCTAGAGCATTCGGATTTTGAGTGTTTTTCAAAATCCAACACGGATGTCAAGACGTTCCTTTGCAAAATAAGCAAAGCCCACTGGGAGCTCCAAGAAGAAAAACTGGTCTTTACCATAACAGCAGATCGCTTTTTACGAAACATGGTACGGGCCATTGTGGGAACCCTGTTGGACGTAGGTTTAGGAAAAATGTCCCCAGAGGCCGTTAACACAATTATTGAAAGCAAAGATCGGGGGCAGGCAGGGGCATCCGTCCCTGCAAAAGGATTATATTTGACTAAGGTAACCTACCCCAAAACTATAGTGCATGGCTAGCGAAAAGGAAACAGGAACGGCATTTGATTTTGGATTGTTCAAAAGGGTCTTTTCCTTTACCCGTCCTTATAAAAAAACATTCTGGTTAGTAGCCAGTGTGGCCATTTTTTTAGCCGCATTTTCCGTATTCACCCCCTTTTTGGTCAAATGGGTCATTAATGATGCCTTGCCTAGCAAAGATCTGGATTTGTTGATACTCTTGGTTTGGTTAATGTTGGCCGCTTTAATAGGACAAGTGGTTTTACAGTTAACCTTTAATTACTATGCCAATCTTTTGGGCGAATCCGTTATTAAGGATTTGCGGGTACAGCTCTATCAAAAAATGATGGGTTTTAAGATGACCTATTTTGATAATTCGTCAATTGGTGTTTTGGTCACGCGGGCGGTAGCGGATATGCAACGCATTGGTGAAATATTTAGTCAAGGTTTTTTTGTTATCGTTTCGGATTTATTGAAGATGGTCGCCGCGGCAGTTGCCATGCTCGTTTTTAATTGGAGACTGGCACTTATCGTTTTTGCCATACTTCCCATTATCCTCGTAGCTACGCGTTTGTTCCAAAAAGCGATGAAAATCGCTTTTATTGAAGTTCGCGCTCAAGTTTCCAATCTCAATTCGTTTGTGCAAGAGCGTTTAACGGGAATGAAGATCGTACAACTTTTTAATAGGGAAGAAATAGAGAAAGAAAAGTTTAGGCTCATTAATGAAAAGCACCAAAACGCCTGGTTAAAAACGGTATGGTACAACTCTATTTTTTTTCCAATTGCAGAAATGTCCTATTCCATAGGTATTGGATTGGTGGTTTATTTTGGGGTCATCCAGAATCTTACCAAAGAAGGGTTTAATGATGTGGGTACCATCGTTGCCTTTTTCTTTTTGATGGATTTGTTGTTTCGGCCCTTACGCCAGATAGCGGATAAGTTCAATACGCTACAAATGGGTATGGTGGCGGCCAATAGGGTCTTTAAGATTTTGGATACGGATAGTCGCATAGTGGACAGCGGTAAGGTGGCCAAGGACAGTATGGAAGGAAATATTGAATTCAAGGACGTTCGTTTTGAATATGTGGAAGGGGAAGAAGTATTGCACGGTATTTCCTTTGATGTAAAAGCAGGTGAGACCATTGCCATTGTAGGGACCACGGGAGCTGGTAAATCTACCATTATCAATTTGCTCAACCGCTTTTATGAAATAAGTTCCGGTACTATTTTGATCGATGGGGTTGATATTAGGGAATATCAATTGCAATCCCTACGATCCCATATTGCCGTAGTGTTGCAAGACGTTTTTCTGTTTGCCGATACCATTGCCCATAATATTTCGCTAAAAGATAAGGAGGTCACCAAAGAAAGTATTGAGAATGCTGCAAAACAGATCGGGGTACACGAGTTTATTTCGCAATTGCCCGGTTCCTTTGAATATAATGTAAAAGAGCGCGGCACCATGCTTTCTAGTGGTCAACGACAATTGATCGCATTTTTACGGGCTTATGTAAGTAATCCCAGTATTTTAGTATTGGACGAAGCTACCTCTTCCGTTGATACCTATTCTGAACAGCTCATTCAAGAAGCGACCAACAAAATTACGGAGGGCAGGACGTCTATCATCATTGCCCATCGCTTGGCGACCATTAAAAAAGCCGATAAAATATTGGTCATGGATGCCGGTAAGATTGTCGAAAGCGGCACCCATAAGGAACTTCTAGAGCATGGCGGTTACTATAACGCTCTCTACGAAGCGCAGTTTATGGAAGAGGAGGTTGCGTAATTACTGGGTTTTTAAATTGGCAAATACATCCGTAAAGAAAACCATATACAATGCGCCTAAAACCATGAGGCCAAACAATACCACACCAAGTATGACCAAAAAGAACAAAAGTTTGATTAGAGCTTGTTTTATGTTCAAATTAAATATCCGCTTAAAGACATAGGTAAAGTAGAGAATCTGCAAGGGAAGACTAATAAAGGAAATATAAAATAAGAGTTGGGAATTCCATATTAGCGCCATGTATATTAAATTGGTGCAAATAGATATTTGCGCGTAGCCGTAGATATTGATGATAAAATGCTCGCTGAAATTAAATTGCTTACGGTTGATGAAAACTACCTTGGAAATCACCGACAAAAAGGGGAGCATCAGAATATAAAACAACCCTTGGTATTTAAAGGTAGCTTCTTGGAATTGCCTCCCAAATTCCAATCCGGCTTTATTTCCTTCATTCATCGCTTCTTGATCTATGGTGGTAAACTGATATTCAAAAGCGTTTGGAAAAAATTCTTGCGTTAAAAAAATAAAAAGCCCTCCTAAGGTAACGGCAATGGTAAAATAACTGATAGGGTTTAAATATTTTTTCCGGGTACCTTCAATATAACCAACAATGACCTTTTCTGGCTTTACAAAAAGGTCCTTTACCGTTATTAGAAAGGTATTGTCCACATTAAAGAATCGCTCTACGGCATCATACCAAAGATTTTTGACCGTAATACGGTTTCTAATGATTTTTGCCCCACAATCTGGACAATAGGTATAATCTGTTCTAAGATTTTTATCGCAATTCTTACAATTCATTGCGTCAGGTCTTTTTTGATTTTTTCGGTGAGTTCCACTAAACTTTTGTAACGCACGAACTCCCCACTTTTAATATAGGTAATAGCACCGGTTTCTTCACTGACTACCAAACAAAGGGCGTCCGTTTTTTCGGTAATACCTACAGCTGCCCTATGCCGCAGGCCAAAGCGTAACGGAATGGTACGCTCATTGGATACGGGCAGGATTACGCGGGTTGCCGTAATAAAATTGTCTTGGATGATAGCCGCCCCGTCATGTAGGGGACTGTTCTTGTAAAAGATACTTTCTATGATAGGCTGGGTAATTTCAATGCTCATCTTATCACCCGTATTCTTTACAAAATCAAGGCTATTGTTTTTCTCAATGACCAAGATGGCACCGGTTTTGCTCAAACCCATTTTTTCGCAGGCATTTATGATTTCATCAACATTGGTTTCCGTGGGTAAGCCTTCTTGTTTTAAAAACTTAAAGTGTTTTATAAAATTTCGTTTAGAGGCAAAATTGGTGGAGCCTATCATCAACAAGAATTTTCGGATCTCTTGCTGAAACACAATGATCAAGGCAATCAACCCAATATTCATAAAACCGCCCACCATGCTACTGATCATCTTCATTTGTAGCAACTCCGTCAGCTTCCAAAGGGCCCAGACAATAACGATACCAATAAAAATATTGATGGCAACCGTGCCCTTTACCAGTTTGTAAATGTAGTAGAGGAGAACGGCAACCAAGATGATGTCGATAACATCGGTAATCTTAAACTCCAGAAAATTTAGAAATTCCAAATGCCGTGTTTTTGTAAAATTAACAAAAAAGAACTAGCTGCCTTATACTTTTTATGCCTCTAGCAGATTGTACAAGGTAACACATTCCTGTGCCTCCTTAACATCATGCGCACGTAAAATAGCGGCCCCATTTAGGAGTGCCGTCATATGGAGTGCGGTGGTCCCGTTTAAAGCGTGTTCTGGCGTGGTCCCCAAGGTCTTGTAAATCATTGATTTTCTGCTAATGCCCGCCAATATAGGCACTTCAAAAGTTGTTAAGAGGGACAATTGGGCCAATAATTTAAAGTTTTGGGGCGAGGTTTTTGCAAAACCGAATCCGGGATCGATAATGAGGTCATTAATTTTGTGAGCCCGGGCCGATGCGATTTTTTTAGAAAAGTAAAATCGGATTTCCTTTATCAAATCATCATAGTCGCTATAATCTTTCATAGTTTGCGGCGTCCCTTTCATATGCATTAGAATGTAAGGCACTTGGTGCTTTGCCACCACCTCCATCATTTTGTCATCCAAACTTCCTGCCGAAATATCATTTATAATGCCTGCACCAAGTTGTAGGCATTCGTTGGCTACCTTACTTCTAAAAGTGTCTATGGATAGATAGGTTTGCGGAAATTGTTCTAAAATAAGCTCGGAGATGGGTAAAATTCGCCCTAGTTCCTCCTCTTCCGATACGTGTTCAGCGCCAGGTCGGGAACTATAGGCCCCAACATCTATAAAGGTGGCCCCTTCCAAAAGCATTTTTTCCACTTGCCTCAATACAGCATCGGTGTCCTTGTATTTTCCACCATCATAAAAAGAATCGGGTGTTAAATTCAAGATGCCCATCACTTTGGGCGTACTTAAATCGATGAGTTTTCCTTTGCAGTTTATGGTCATAAAAGATTTTAGCTTTAAAGTGTTTCGCTATCTTTGCCTTTGTGCCGTTTTGTACAGTTAGCAAGATAGAAATTTACGCAAATTAGTGAATTCATGGACCATACCTCCAAACAGTATGATGACGTTATAGCCATGTGCCGGGAACTTTTTAAGAAAAAGGCCCAAGATTATGGTACGGCTTGGCGTATCCTTAGATTACCCTCATTAACGGATCAAATTTTTATAAAGGCACAACGCATACGTGGGTTACAACAAAATGCGGTACGCAAGGTAGATGAAGGGGAGCAACCGGAGTTTATAGGCATTATCAATTATGCGGTGATGGCGTTGATACAGTTGCAAAAGGGTGTGGCAGACCAACCTGATATTTCTGCGGCCGAAGCAATAACCCTCTATGATGAACAAGTGCGGACCACCAAAACGCTGATGGAGAACAAGAACCATGATTATGGGGAAGCATGGCGGGAAATGCGGGTAAGTTCCTTAACGGATTTGATTTTGCAAAAACTGCTTAGGGTAAAACAAATAGAGGACAATAAAGGGGAGACTTTGGTGAGTGAGGGTATTGATGCCAATTATCAAGACATGATCAACTATGCCATTTTTGCCTTAATCCTTTTAAGTGAAACGGCATGAGATATAGTATTGGTTTTTCGAGAATTTTTGTTGGGGTACTTTTTATCATCAGCGGGCTGATAAAGCTTAACGATCCCGTAGGGTTTTCTTTTAAATTGGAAGAATATTTTAGTCAGGGTGTATTGGATATGCCTTCCCTAATGCCGTGGGCTTTGGCAATCGCCATTGTGGTAGTTATTGTTGAGGTGCTTTTGGGTATATTCCTTCTTTTGGGGTATAAGGCCAAACTTACCGTTTGGAGTCTTTTGGGAATGATCGTGTTTTTTACGTTTCTGACCTTCTACTCGGCCTACTTCAATAAGGTAACGGATTGCGGCTGCTTTGGTGATGCCATAAAACTTACCCCTTGGGAATCGTTTACCAAGGACATCGTTCTTCTGGTTTTAATTGTTATCCTAGTTTTGGGCATCAAATACATTAAACCGATTTTTAACGCCAAAACCACGCAAGCTATAGTTGTAATTTCCCTTTTAAGCTGTATAGCCTTCTGCTATTATGTGCTCAACCATTTGCCGGTAAAGGACTTTAGGCCGTACAAGATAGGGGCCAATATAGAAGCTGGTATGAACGTACCTTTAGATGCGCCAAAAGCGATCTATGAATATGCATGGCGATTTAAAACGAATGGGGAAGAAAAAATTGTGGTCACCAACGGTGACTACCCAACGGTCGAGGGGGAGTTCTTGGATGTGGAGACTACCGAAATCCAAAAGGGCTATGAACCTCCCATCCACGATTTTAGCATTGAGCGTGACGGAGGGGATTTTACGAATGAAATGCTGCAAGAACCTAAATTGGTCATGGTCATTGCCTATGACTTGGCAAAAAGCGACTTGGATGCTTTTAAAAAAGTGAAGACGGCCTTGGACAGGGCATCCAAAAAAGGGTACAAGACCATAGGGATGTCTGCTTCAGGACCAGAAAAAGGGGATGCCGTGGCCAACGAGTACCAGCTTGATCTTGATTTTTATTTTACAGATGAAACCACCCTTAAGACCATAGTGCGTTCCAATCCGGCAATTTTAGTGGTAGAGAAAGGAACGATAAAACAAAAAGTACACCATAACGATATTGATAAATTAAAGTTTTAACATAGAAATACAGTACCATGAGAACCAAAATAGTTGCAGGAAATTGGAAAATGAACAAAACCATGGCAGAAACGGAAACGCTTTTGGGCGAGCTTGCTGCTAAAGTGCCGGACACCGATGCGGAGGTTATCGTAGCACCTACCTTTGTCAATCTTGCTGCAGCCGTCAATCAATTGGAAGCATCCGTGATACAGGTGTCCGCCCAAAATATGCACTATGCGGAAAACGGTGCCTTTACCGGTGAGATTTCTGCGGATATGTTATTGGATATCGGTATAGAGACGGTAATCTTGGGACATTCCGAAAGACGTGCCCTTTTTGGTGAGGACAGTGCGCTACTTTCTAAAAAAGTTCCTGCGGCAATTGAAAAAGGCTTACGGGTTATCTTTTGTTTTGGTGAAGAATTGGAGGATAGAAAATCTGGGAACCATTTTAAGGTGGTGGAAGAGCAACTTAAAGTAGTATTTGATCTTGCGATCCCTTCTTGGGAGCATATTGTTTTAGCCTATGAGCCTGTGTGGGCCATTGGCACCGGTGAAACCGCCAGTCCCGATCAAGCCCAAGAAATGCATGCATTTATCCGCCAGGCAATAACAGATTCCGTAAATCAAGATGTAGCGGATAAGGTTACTATTTTATATGGCGGTAGCGTTAAACCCAATAATGCGCAAGAGATTTTTTCCAAGCCAGATGTTGATGGAGGACTTATTGGCGGCGCATCCTTAAAATGTGACGATTTTATGGCCATTGTCAAAGCTCTTTAATTCCAGTAACATTAAATCCCCTTAGATGTCCGAAACCACCTATTTGGAATACACTTTTGCGGTAGAACCGCTACAACCGGGAACGGATATCTTAATTGCGGAATTGTCGGAATTGGGGTTTGAAAGTTTTGTAGAAACCGAAAATGGGCTTATCGGGTACGTATTGGAAGACGATCAAGTACTTCCAAGTTTTGATGGCATTCGAATTTTGAAGGATTCCACTCATACCATTACTTGGGAATCAAAATCCGTGGCACAGCAAAACTGGAATGCGGTTTGGGAACAAAGTTTTAGCCCCATATCCGTGGATCAAGACTGTGTGGTAAGGGCCCCTTTCCATGAGTATAAACAAGTTACCCATGATATCGTTATCGAGCCAAAAATGAGTTTTGGTACGGGACATCATGAGACCACCTATATGATGCTCAAACATGTTTTGACCATCGATGTAAAGGATAAAACCGTTTTGGACATGGGCTGCGGTACGGGGGTATTGGCCATTTTAGCCGAAAAGGTAGGTGCAACGTCCGTTGATGCTATAGATATTGACAATTGGTGCTATTTAAACGCCCTGGAAAATACGGAACGCAATGGTTGTGAAAAGGTAAGTGTATACGAAGGTGATAGCGGGTTATTAAAAGAGCGGTCTTATGATATCATCTTGGCAAATATCAATAGGAATGTCTTGTTGGAGGACATTTCTATATATGCCAGTTGTTTGAACAAAAATGGGATTCTTTTACTTAGCGGCTTCTATACGGACGATTTGGATATGATATCCGCAAAATGTACTGCCCTTGGATTGCAATTTGAAAAAAAATTGGAAAAGAACAAATGGGTTGCTGCAAAATATGTATTTTAGGTTGCATAAGAAGATGTCATGGGGACAAAAGAAAAAATTTCCGAAGAACTTCTTTTAGAAGAAGAAGTAGTCAAGCATAGTGAAATTGTGCTTTTTAATGATGATGTAAATACGTTCGACCATGTCATCGAAACTTTGATACAGGTGTGCGAACATACGGCGGAACAAGCGGAGCAATGCTCGTTAATTGTGCATTATAAAGGTAAGTGTACGGTAAAGACCGGGGAGTTCGACGATTTAAAGCCACGTTGCTCCAAGTTACTTCAAGCAGGCTTGAGCGCAGAAATTGTATAGCGATTTTTTAGCCTTACCATTTAATGAAATGCACTTGATGGACTTTTCCGTTTCGTTTATCGAAATAGCACAGATTCACGGTCCAAATCATTGCGTATAATAAGCTTTCTTTTACCTTTAAACATCTACAGTCCGTCAAACGGAATAGTTAATGGAATGCACGTTGGGGCTTAGGGTTAAAAGAAGAAGTTCTAACGAGGCGATTCACAGATAAAATAATACGAACAGCAGGTTTTAAGAATGCATGAGCGAATTTTTTAAAGCGGAATTGAAAGACAAGTTCTTGGAATACGCTTCGGATAGGGATGACTATTTTGAAGTGCAGCTTTTATATGATGAATATTTAAGGCCCAATTACAATCTTGCTTTTGTAGAAAAGTTGGTCAAGGAAATTATTGATTACGACCATGACCTATTGGATATCATGAGTGGGAACGGATCCAAAATTTTTATGCTTTCCTCCACGGCCTTTACACCAAACTTTTTGGAAGAAGGTGGTTTTACCCAAAGATATATTCAGGAAGAAGAGAAATGGGATCAATTTTTGGAACAAATGTCCAATTCCAGAAAACTTTCCACTAAAGAAAAAGCAAGCTTAAGTAAAACGGAGAAAAAGGAATATAAGCGGGAGCGGACCTTGCTTTTTGGCTTGATAGCGGCGGTTGGACTTAGTTTCTTGTTTACACTTTTTAGCTTGGCAAACTCCTTTTTTGACAATGAGGAATATATAACCAAGGAAGAGTTTAAGAAAGAAATAGAACGTTTGGAAAGCAAATTGGAAGCCCAGCAACCAAAAGAGACCCCTTTTTTGACCTTGCTTAGGGAAAAAGATAGTCTTTAGCTATGATATTGGAATTACTGCCGGTCAAAAACGATGGTTTGGATTCC
>CALEYA010000039.1 GCA_937926215.1 uncultured Croceitalea sp.
TCCAATAACCTTAATTTTATCAATGGACAGTTGCTTACACCTAGGACCAATCCTACCGTTTTGGTCAATTTTGGTGACACTGGTTTTTTTACCGGGGAAAGCGATGCCAGCAAAGTAGATGGTTATGCGGCATTTAGTAACCAGCAAAACATTACGTTCCCCGTTGGGGATACCAATCAGTTACGGGCCTTGGTCTTAAACTCCGTGGATACCAATACCTTTTCCCAATGTGCCTATTTTTTTGAAGATCCGGCCAACCCCTTTAGTTTGGACCAATCTTTTGATCCAGAGGCAAAAGCGAGTACTATTGGCGAAATAAGTTCCCAAGAGTTTTGGGTGCTTACCAGCAATGTGTCGTCTAACGTAACCCTAAGTTGGAACCAAAGAAGTGGGCTTGGAAGTATTGCCCTGGAACTGGAGGACATCACCGTTGTGGGCTGGAGCAAGGCCTCAAGACAGTGGATAAATTTGGGAAGCGTTACCGCTGGCGGTACCGTGGACGAGGGTTTTATAACATCGACCAATTTTGTGCCGGACGATTTTGAGGTGCTTACCTTGGCCGCAGCACCCCTACCCTTGGACAATTTTGCCTTGGAAAATCCGGATTTGGGGAACTACTTTGTATCGCCCAATGGCGACGGTATCAATGATGCTTTCGTCATTGATAATTTGGAAGCTTCGCCCAACAATACGGTTACCATCTTCAATAGATTGGGACAAAAGGTTTTTGAACTGGACAATTACACCAACGAGTTTAGGGGCGTTGCCAATGTAGATGGGTTTATCATCAATAAGGACATTGGACTTCCAGAAGGTATTTACTATTATACCGCTACCCTTTTTGATTTGGAGTTGGAGTACCGCGGCTTTCTCTTTTTAGACCGATAGTTTCATATTCTTCTTAACACCACGGTTTTGGAACTCGGTTACGGCAACCGATTTCAGTTGCACTCCCAATCCTATGTTTTTCATGGAAGACTAGTGGTTTTTCCTTTGTATTTTTATGGAACATGGTACAACTTGGCATGGCATTTGTCGTTATGCATATACCATGAGCTGTAAAACCTAAATAGCAATGCAAAGAAGATCCTTTTTAAAAACCACCGCTGCCAGTAGTTTGGCCTTGGCTACAACACCCACTTTTGCTATTGGTCAGGACCCCTTCTACTCCGTTGACGAACTCATGGGGAAAGCGGATATCGAACTCTTTGGAAAGGATATCCAACTGCGCAAAGAAGCCCATGACGCTTTTCTAGAGATGAAGAAAGCGGCCTACAGCGCCGGTTTTGATATAAAGATGATTTCCAGCTTTAGGGACTATTACCGCCAAGAAGCCATTTGGAACAGGAAATATGTAAAATTTACGGACATTCAAGGGCTGTCCCCTACGCAAGCCATTTCCAAAATCATCGAATACTCCACTATCCCAGGAACAAGTAGGCACCACTGGGGAACGGATATTGATATCATAGATGGTTATCCCAGAGTAAGCGGTGATGTGCTTGTCCCAGAAAAATTTGGGGAAGGCGGTCCTTTTGAAGCCTTTAAAAAATGGTTGGATGACAACGCCAACAAATTTGGCTACTATTTGGTCTATACGGATGACTACTTTAGAAAAGGCTTTAAATACGAGCCTTGGCATTATAGTTATGCCCCACTGTCCAAACCCATGCTAAAGCAATTCAGAAAAATCAATATTTTAAAACGTATTGGTAATGAAAGCTTTGAGGGTTCCGAACATTTTACCAGGTCCATTCTGGTAGATTACATTCACAATAACATTTTGGATATCAATCCAGACTTGCTATAGGTGCTTTTTTGTATATTGAGGTTTTAAAGAGAACACCAATATCATGAGAAGCAGAGGAAGTTGGAAAATCAGGATTTTTATCGGTCTCGCCATTGTTGCATTCGCTTTTATCAAGCGTTGCAATAGTAAAGAGGAAAATCCTTATACCGGACGCGTACAAACCATTAACATGTCCCCAGAACAAGAAATTGCCATTGGACTACAAAACTTGGAAGATATGGCAAGACAACATGGCGGATTATATCCAGATGAACGCTTACAAGCTTTTGTGGACGCCGTGGGCAATAAATTGGTAAACAATAGTATTGCCAGGGAAACCCCATATCGCTATGAGTTCCATTTATTGGCAGATGACCGCGCCATCAATGCTTTTGCACTTCCTGGAGGACAGTGTTTTATTACCTATGCCCTTTTTTCACAATTGAATGAAGCCCAATTGGCGGGAGTACTCGGTCATGAGATTGGGCATGTAATCGGCAGGCATTCCGCAGAGCGTATCGCCGAAAGCAGTTTTTGGCAAACCCTTACCATGGGGGCCTCCGTTGGGGGTGATATGGGTGGATTGGTACAAGGGATTGGGCAAAACACCTTATTGACCAATGGCCGTGGGGACGAGTTGGAAAGTGATGATTTAGGGGTACTGTTCATGATACAATCCGGTTATGACCCCTACGAGATGATCAAAGTGATGGAAATCCTTAAAGCCGCTGGTGGACCTAACAGAACCCCCGAATTTCAAAGCACGCATCCTGATCCGGAAAACAGGATAGAAAAAATAAAAGAATCCATAATTAAGTATCAGGGCGAATGATTTAAGGCGTTCATCGATCTATTAAGGAGATTGAGCGAAATTTCGTATATTTAACTTTCCCAAGCTTACTTTTTACCTACCTGTTATGTTAAAGAACACATTATGGGAGCAATTTGGAATTTTAGAGCCAGATATTTTGAAGCGTTTAACGATTGTGAACCAAAGTATTTGGTCTTCATCTTAAAAGCATATTCGATATTTTCGGCATTGATGATTTCCATGGCGGCTTACGCCTTGATGTACAGAGCCTTTACAGGTTTTGAATTCTAATATCCGAAGAAGAAAACTAGACCCTTTTACGTGAACACTAGAAGGTAAATAAAAACCCACTGCTAAGCAGTGGGTTTTTTAATAGATGAATAAACCCCCTCTATTTTTTCATAGCATTTTTAAGGACTGCCATAGCATCATCGGCATTTGCCATTTCCGCATATTTTTTAATGGTATATCCTTTATCACATTTGGCCTTCAAATTGGCACCGTTGGCAATAAGCACTTTTAAGATTTCAGGCTTGTTGTAACGCGCCGCAAAATGCGCAGGAGTCATTCCCAATGATTTTTGGTTAACGTCCTCCCCAAGTTCGATAAGCTTTTTTACCGTTTCTACATCGCCTTTAAGAATAGCTTTGCAAAACGTACTGATGTCGTAGGCAGCAATGGAAGTTGCTTCCTTGTTAGTTTCCGTTTGGTTTCCATTGGCATGCACTGCCAAACCGTTGAACATGAGTACCGCTAGTACGGCACTGGTAAAAATTGTTTTTCTCATGATGAAATGATTTTTGATTATAGATTTAATTGATACTAGTATAGACTACCCGTAATCCCTAATGTTACAGTATTAACAGTTATCTAACGTAACTTTAACAACACCTCATTTTTTAACTTAAATTTTTAACAGATTCCTATTATAACAAACTAGAGATACTATGTAAAAAAGCTCAGGCAATTTTAATCCTTATTTAGGGTAAAACCCATTATTTTTGGGGCTCAATATATGATCATGGACAAGAAGGTTATTTTAATGATATTAGACGGTTGGGGAAAATCCCCAGACCCCAAAGTTTCTGCAATTGAACAAGCAAATACCCCCTTTGTGGATTCCTTATATACCACCTATCCCAATGCGGACCTGTTGACGGACGGCATGAACGTAGGCCTACCCGAAGGACAAATGGGAAATAGTGAAGTAGGACATATGAACTTGGGGGCCGGAAGAATCGTATACCAAGACTTGGCCAAAATAAACAAGGCGGTCCAAGAGGATACGCTAAAAGAGGAACCCATCTTAAAGGCAGCTTTTGAGCATGCGAACCATAACAACAAGGCGGTGCATTTTTTGGGCTTGGTAAGTAATGGTGGTGTGCATAGCCATATAAACCATGTAAAAGCATTGGTCACGGCTGCTAAGGAAAACGGTGTCCAGCAATCCTATATCCACGCGTTTACGGATGGGCGTGATGTTGACCCAAAAAGCGGCAAAGGCTTTTTAGAAGACCTTACCCAATTTTGTGCCCATACCCCAACCAAGTTAGCAACGGTTATTGGCCGTTATTTTGCTATGGACAGGGACAAGCGTTGGGAACGGGTCAAAAAAACCTATGACCTGCTCATAAAGGGTGAAGGAGAAGTTTTTAGCTCGGTAACGGAAGCCATGCAGACCAGCTATGATGCCGGCAAAACGGATGAGTTCATTGAGCCTATTTTGTTGGAGCAAAATGGCACTATAAAAGAAGGTGACGTTATCATCTTTTTCAATTTTAGGACCGATCGTGGGCGGGAGCTTACCCAAGTACTTAGCCAAGAAGATTTTCCGGAGTATGACATGAAAAAAATAGGCCTGTACTATGTAACCCTTACCAATTACGATGCCTCTTTCAAAGGGGTGCATGTGGTCTACGACAAAGAAAATATCAAAGATACCCTTGGGGAAACCTTGGCAAAAGCAGGTAAAAAACAAATCCGAATTGCGGAAACCGAAAAATACCCGCACGTCACCTTCTTTTTTAATGGCGGAAGGGAAGAACCTTTTGAGGGGGAAAAACGTATTTTGTGTCCTTCACCAAAAGTGGCTACTTATGACCTAAAACCAGAAATGAGTGCTTATGATATTACGGAAGCTATTGTGCCGGAACTCAAAAAAGGAGCCGTGGATTTTGTGTGTTTGAATTTTGCAAATCCTGATATGGTAGGGCATACCGGTAGTATGGAAGCCGCCATCAAAGCTTGCGAAGTAGTCGATGAATGTGCCAAGAAGGTGGTAACTGCAGGACTGGAACATGGCTATTCCACCATACTTATCGCGGATCACGGCAATTGCGATACCATGGTCAACCCAGACGGGAGTCCAAACACGGCGCATACCACCAATCCCGTTCCCCTGATTTTGATAGACAAGGAACTTAAAAAAATTGACAATGGTGTTCTGGGGGATTTGGCCCCTACCATTTTAAAACTAATAGGTGTGGAACAACCAGAAGCCATGACACAGAAACCGCTGCTATAGCATAAGTTTTTTGTTTCATTTGTTGATGGTCATCACCACGTAAACTTCCTCTGGGCAAGCTCGCGAGGCGTTTACACCAAACTAATATTTTAATTTTGAGCCGTAGCTCTGGGTATTATACCCTTTGGCGGTGCCAATAAAAGAATTTCAATTCCGCTTATCTTTGCAAAATGATAAAAATCAAATCTGCAGAAGAAATTGAACTCATGCGCGAGAGCGCGCAGGTTGTTTCCAAAACCCTTGGGATGCTGGCTTCTGAAATCAAACCTGGGGCGAACCCTTTAAACCTCGATAAATTAGCTGAAGAATTTATCCGTGACCAAGGTGCAGAACCCGGTTTTTTAGGGATGTATGATTTTCCCAATACGCTAAACTGGAGTCCCAATGCCCAAGTAGTCCACGGTATTCCCAACAATGATGAACTTAAAGATGGGGATATTATATCTGTGGATTGCGGAGCCCTAAAAAATGGGTATTATGGGGATCATGCCTATACTTTTGAGGTAGGTGAAGTAGCCGAGGAAACCAAAAAACTTTTAAAGATTACCAAGGAATCGCTTTATGTAGGTATTCGCGAATTCAAATTGGGAAACCGTGTTGGTGACGTGGGGTATGCCATTCAGCAATACTGCGAAAAAGAAGGCTATGGCATCGTTAGGGAGTTGGTAGGCCACGGACTGGGTACCGAATTACATGAGGATCCACAAATGCCCAACTATGGAAAACGCGGTAGGGGTAAAAAGTTTGCCAACGGCATGGTCGTAGCCATAGAACCCATGATCAATATGGGTACCCGGCGAATAAAGCAGCTTAGGGATGGTTGGACCGTTTTAACAGCAGATGGAAAACCTAGTGCCCATTTTGAGCACGATGTGGCCTTGGTGGATGGAAAACCACAGTTGTTATCTACTTTCCAATACATTTATGATGCGTTGGGGATTACTTCCAATGAAGAAGCAGAATTTCAAGCTTCCTAACTCGAATTTCACCAATTACACAAATTTTGAACGGAGACATCATTTATAAAGACGAATCTTATTTCATCATTGGAATATGTATGGACATTCACAACGAACTTGGGAAAGGATTTAGTGAAAGTGTATATGGTGATGCCTTAGAGTTTGAATTACAGCAAAACGGAGTTCCTTATCAAAGGGAAAGAAAATTTAATGTGCTATATAAAGGAAAAAACTAAAGCACCATTACTATGCGGATTTTGTAATCGACAATAAACTTATATTGGAATTAAAAGCAATACAGTCATTAACAAAAGGACATATTAAACAAACTCTTAATTATTTGGCTGTGTCCAAATTAAAGCTGGGCATATTGGTTAATTTTGGTGAAGATAGTTTATCATATAAACGGGTAGTGCTTTAGTTTGTATTAGAGCTAATTCGAGTAATTCGTGTCTTAAGACCAAATGATGTCCAAAATCTTTAAATTCTTTTTAAATCTAGTCCCAAGGCCATGGCTGATTTCCTTAAGCTATTGGGTGCGTCCGGTATTGGCCTGGTATTTAAAGGGACAGAAGTATGAGGATCCTATTGATGGCAGACGCTTCCGTAAATTTCTACCATATGGCTATGAAAACCCAAGGGAAGGTGTCCTCTCACCATCTACCTTATCCTTGGAAAGGCATAGGTTGCTCTGGCTTTATTTAAAAAATAAAACCAATTTCTTTACACAAGACCTTAATCTGTTGCACTTTGCCCCAGAGCAGGCTTTTTACCATCGTTTTAAAAGGCTTAAAAACATTGGGTATACCACCACAGATCTAAACTCACCTTTAGCCGACGTTAAAGCGGATATCTGCAATTTACCCTTTGAAGACAATCATTTTGACGTAATCCTTTGCAACCATGTGCTGGAACACATTCCGGACGATACCAAGGCCATGCAAGAATTGTTTCGCGTCCTAAAACCGGGTGGCTGGGGTATTTTTCAAATACCCCAAGATTTACATAGGGAAACTACTTTTGAGGACGATACCATCACGGACAAAAAAGAACGGACAAAAATCTTTGGCCAGTATGACCACGTTAGGGTGTATGGACGTGACTATTTTGATAAATTACGAAGCATTGGTTTTACCGTAACCGAAGTAGATTATACCGCCCAATTATCTCCCGAGCTGGTGGAAAGGTATCGATTGGCACAAGGGGAAATCATTCCACTGGTCTCCAAATAAGGGTTACTCTACCAGAAGTGCTTTAAAACCTGGGGTGGAATAATTTTTGGCGTTGCCATCCTTATCCAAGTAAATAATAAATGCCTCTAATTCATTCTCCTTACTTTTCAATAGGGCCTTGGAATCCTCCAAATCCATTGCCATAAAGGCAGTGGCATAACCATCTGCTTGTATACAGTAGTCGGCAATGACCGTCACGGCCAATACCCTGGAATTTTCTGTATACCCTGTTTTTGGATTTATGGTATGCACATATTTTTCCCCAGTTTCTGGGTCAATTCGGAATTTTCTATAATTACCCGATGATGCAAGTGCTTTATCTTTTAATTGTAGTACTGCTGCACTACCTCTATCCATAGGGTTTAGGGGGTCGTCAATACCTACTGTCCATAGCTTTTTGGTAATGGTATTACTTCCTTTGGCAACGAGTTCCCCTCCTACCTCTAGAAGGTAATTATCAACTCCTTTTTTATCCAACATTACTGCCAATCTATCTATGGCATAACCCTTGGCAATTGCATTGAAGTTGAATTGTACGTTGGGGTTGGCTTTTTCTATGCGATAATCCCGGGTAAGGCCAATCTTTCTCCAACCAACATACTGCATTAAACTATCTATTACCGCACTGTCCAATACTGATAGCGGTTCTTCGGAACCAAAACCCCAAGCCTCTACAAGGACTCCTATGGTAGGGTCAAAATACCCATCACTATCATAATTAATAACTTGACTTTGAAAAAAAACGTCTCTAAACATTTGATCCACCACTACGGTAGTATCACCATTGTTGATTCGTGATATGTCGGAATCGGGTATGTAGGTGGACATGGATCTGTTGAATACTGAAAAAACAGAATCGATTTCTTGTTGAAAATCTTTCTCCCCGGCAGTAATAAAGGTAAGGGCATAGGTTGTTCCTAATGCGGCGCCCGTAGTTCTATTTTTTACCAAAACCTTTTCCGAATTCGGTTTACAAGCAAAAAGCAGAAAAACCAATCCTACAAAAACAAGCGGTTTCATCATCATACTATTTAATTTCAATAAGACCATCGTAATCTACTACATAGGCTTCATTAAGGTATACGGGCAGATTATAATCCTGTGCATTTACCAAACCTACAGGAGCATAAAAGGTTCTCGCTTCAAATTTCAAGGCGTGGTCCCTCATCTTGTTCAGGTCCGCCCTAAAAAACTCCATATCCTTGGGGTCACCGGGATATTCAATGCTTTTCACCACCACAAAACTTAGCTTCTTGTCCTTAGTACATACAAATTGTGGGTTCTTTTTTAACTCGCTGTTTACCGCCAAAAATTCATAACCCGCTTCCTCCAATTGTTTGCCCACGATGTTCATGGCCAAATTGTGTAATTCTTGAGCTGTTAGTACCTGTTGTTCCATAGAAATTAAAAAGCCGATACTGGGAAAGTATCGGCTTATATAATTGATTTATACGATTATCATCAGTACTGTGATTATCCGCCGAAATCATCAAAACGAATATGCTCATCCGGGATTCCAAAGTCTTCACCCATCTTTTGAACCGCCTTGTTCATCAATGGCGGGCCACAAAAATAGAGTTCAATATCCTCCGGGGACTCGTGGTGGTTTAAATAATTATCAATCACACAATTGTGGATAAAGCCCACAAAACCATCGCCTGGCGCATCTATATTCTCTTTTACCTTCCAGTTATCTTCTTCTAATGGCTCCGATAGGGCCAAGTAGAATTTAAAGTTTGGAAATTCTTTCTCCAATCTATAGAAATGGTCCAAATAGAACAATTCCCTTTTGGAACGACCACCGTACCAATACGTGACTTTTCTATTGGTCTTTAAGGTTTTGAACAAGTGGTACAAATGCGAACGCATAGGTGCCATTCCGGCCCCACCACCTACGTATAACATTTCCGATTCCGACTCGTTGATGAAAAATTCTCCATAAGGTCCGGAAATTACGACATCGTCACCAGGTTTTAACCCAAATATATAAGAGGAAGCTACCCCGGGGTTAACATCCATCCAACCGTTTTTAGAACGGTCCCATGGTGGTGTCGCAATACGCACATTCAGCATAATTTCCCTTCCTTCAGCTGGGAAAGACGCCATGGAATAGGCCCTTTCTACAAGTTCCGGGTTTTTCATTACCAAAGGCCATAAATTGAACTTGTCCCATTCCGCCTGGAATTTATCTGGTCTGTCGTGTTCCTCTGGGTGGGCCGTAATATCCATATCGGCAAACTTCACTTCACATTTTGGAACTTCAATTTGGATGTATCCACCTGCTTTGTACCCCATATCTTCAGGGATTTCTACAACGAATTCCTTGATGAAAGAAGCTACATTATAATTACGCACTACTTTGGCAGGCCATTTTTTAATTCCGAAGACCTCTTCAGGAATGGTAATATCCATATCCTGCTTTACTTTTACTTGGCAGGCCAAACGTGCGCCATGCTGCAACTCTTTTCTTGAGAAATGCGGAGTTTCCGTTGGTAAGGCTTCCCCTCCACCGGAAAGGACATGACACTCACATTGGATACAGGTTCCACCACCACCGCAAGCGGAGGGTAAAAAAACTTTATTGTTGCCCAAAGTAGAAAGTAGGGTGCTACCGGAACTTACCTCTATTTTCTTTTCCCCATTAATGGTCAAGGTAACCGGACCTGATGGCGATAATTTTTCTTTGGTAATCAGCAAAAGCGCTACCAAAAGCAATAACAAAATCAAAAACGCAACCACGGTAATAAGAATAGTACCTCCTGTGCTTGTAGCTAATATCATCTTTATTTGTTTAAAGCATCATTATAAGAGACTGCCTTTTTATCTTCTTCAATCTCTTTTTTAATTCGTTCTTCTTCGCCATCTACAGGCGTAACTTTTTCAATTTTTTCCGCTGTTGTAGGTTCCGTTCCTTCGGGTGGTTCGTTATCCCCCGTCAACATTCCTCCAAAACTCTGGAAACCGATACCCATTAGGCCAGTGATGATAAAGGTTATCCCTAAGCCCCTTAACGGTGCGGGCACATTGGAATACCTTATTTTTTCGCGGATAGCCGCAATGGCCAATATGGCCAAGAACCAGCCAATACCGGAACTTACCCCATAGTTAAGTGCCAGACCTAAGGTAGGTATCTCCCGCGCTTGCATAAATAAAGAACCTCCTAAAATGGCGCAGTTCACTGCAATCAGCGGCAAGAAAATACCCAAGGAATTATAAAGCGATGGCGAAAATTTTTCCACTACGATCTCTACCAATTGCACCATGGTGGCAATGGTAGCGATAAAAAGGATGAAGGATAGAAAGCTTAAGTTGTAATCCGCATACTCCGGTCCTAACCAAGCTAAGGCCCCATCTTGCAACAAATATTGATCCAACAACCAATTTAAGGGAACGGTGACCGCCAATACAAAGATGACGGCTGCACCAAGACCTACGGCAGTACTTACCTTCTTGGATACCGCCAAGTAGGAACACATACCCAAGAACACGGCAAATACCATGTTATCGATGAATATGGATTTAAAGAATAATTCTAAATGCTCTAACATATTTTATCTTTTAAGCTTCTTCTATCAATGCTTTGTTTCTGGAACGTTGTATCCAAATAATAATACCTACCACAATAAGGGCGGCCGGCGGAATAATCATAAATCCATTGTTTTCATAACCGATGGAATACAAGCCTGTTTTTGCGATAGGGTCTCCCAATACCGGAATTCCGAACAATGTTCCGGAACCCAATAACTCCCTAAAGAATCCCACGATGATAAGGATAACCCCATATCCAAGGGCGTTCCCTATCCCGTCCAAAAAGGATTTCCATGGGCCGTTACCCAAAGCAAATGCTTCAAAACGTCCCATAATGATACAGTTGGTAATAATCAATCCTACAAAGGCACCCAAGGTTTTACTAAGCTCATAAGCAAATGCTTTTAACACTTGATCTACAATGATTACCAAGGTTGCCACCACGATCAATTGCACGATGATCCGTACTTTGGATGGTATGATGTTTCGCATTAATGAAATCACCACATTACCTATCCCTAGTACAAAGACCACGGAAATAGCCATTACTACGGAAGCCTGTAATTCTGCCGTTATCGCTAAAGCGGAACAAATACCCAAAACCTGTATGGTAATAGGGTTATTATCCGCTAAGGGGTCTAAAATAAGATTTGCGTCTTTTTTTGAAAGTAGCGCCATTTTAGTTGGTTATAAGAGTTTGTAAATACGGCTTGTATAAGTTGAGGCTTTCTTTGATCATGGCACTCACCCCGTTTCCGGTAATGGTAGCACCTGCCAAAGCATCCACTTCGTAATCTTTCTTGTCCTTGTTTAGGGGGTCATTGTTTCCTTTTGCAACGGACACCCCTTTAAATTGGGTGCCGTCCAAAACATATTCCCCATTAAAATCGTCCATAAAGAAACGCAACTTGATGTTCGCCCCTAGTCCCGGGGTTTCCCCTTTATGGTCAAAATAAACACCTTGTATCACCATTTTTTCATCCAAGGAGACAAAGCCCCAAATGGCATCCCAAAGCCCTTTGCCGTACATGGGGAGTATGTATGATTTTTTACCGTCCTTCTCACCAATGAAAAGTGGCAGACTGGCATCTTCCCCTTTTTTAACGGCGGCCAATTGTTTCTTGATATTAATAAGGTAAGCCTCATCATTGGGCTGCACCTCTCCTTTGGCGTTCATTACATATTGTTCCTTGATAAACTTGGAAAACTGTGCTTCCACCTCAGTAGTAGGAATAAAACTTACGTCCCCCTCACCCTCATTATTATTGACGCCCATGGCGTAAAGGATGTTCTGTTGCTTTTCAAAACGTTCGTTCTCATCGATTTGTGGTCTAAGACCCGATGCCAAGAACGCCAATATAGTACCTACAACAATTACCATAATTATTGCAAAGAGTACCGTGTACGAATTTTTCTCTGTATTGATTGCCATACTAAACCGTTTCTGCTTTAAGTTCTGCTGTCTTACCGTCCGAAGGTTTTGGAAGGATAGTTGCATTCTTCAATCGTTTCATTCTGCGTCTTACGTTGCCTTGCACCACATAATGATCAATAGTAGGCGCAAACACGTTCATCAACAAGATGGCCAAAAAGACCCCTTCTGGATATCCCGGATTGAAGACACGTATCATTACGCTGATGAAACCGATTAAAAAACCATATATCCATTTCCCTTTATTGGTCTGCGATCCCGTAACCGGGTCCGTGGCCATATAAACAATACCGAAAGCAAGTCCGCCAACGATAAGGTGTTTCCAGAAATCGAACTGCATCAAGCCGTAAAACTTGCTGTATTCCGGAATCCAACCCGCATCTACAATTCCATTAAATATGAGTCCCATGACCAAGGAACCTGCAACGGCACTGACCATAATCCTCCAACTTGCTATTTTGGTAAAGACCAAGAAAAGTCCTCCCAAGAGGATCAAGAAAGTCGATGTTTCCCCTACCGAGCCGGGTATAAACCCAAAAAACATTTCAGATAGGTCGTACTTGGCGTACATGGCCTCGGAATTCCCTTGGGCCAAATACCCTAATATCGTTTCGCCAGAAATAGCATCTGCAGTACCTGCACGTTGCACCCCTTCATGCACCCATACTTTGTCCCCACTCATCCATGTAGGATACGCAAAAAACAAAAATGCACGAATGGTCAATGCAGGGTTCAAAATGTTCATTCCCGTACCACCGAATACTTCTTTTCCGATAACAACACCAAAAGCGACCGCTACGGCCAACATCCATAAGGGCGTATCTACGGGTACAATAAGCGGCACCAACATCCCGGTAACCAAGTAGCCTTCTTCTACCTCATGTCCTTTAATGACCGCAAAAATGAACTCGATCAAAAGTCCAACCCCATAAGAAACGACTACCAAAGGCAATACTGTAATAGCACCCAACCAAAAATTATCCCAAGTGATAAAGTGCTCCATAATGGAGAAATCTGCCGGAAATCCGTTTACGGCGGAATAATGCTGGTACCCAGCGTTGAATATCCCGAAGAGTAGACAAGGCACCAAAGCCATAATAACGGTATTCATGGTACGCTTTAAATCGTCTACGGCCCTTACATGACTGCCAGAGTGGGTAGTTTCATTAGGGGCATATAAAAAAGTATGGATAGCATTGAACGCCGGAGCCATCTTTTTTCCCTGATATTTTAACTTAAGCTGATGTAATTTTTCCTTCATGCCCATAGCTATCCTATTTCTTGATACATTAAATCCAATCCTTCCCTGATAATCTGCTGATGGGGTTGTTTGGAAATACAAATAAATTCAGTTAATGCGAAGTCTTCCGGAGCCACTTCATAAAGACCCAATTGCTCCATTTCATCCAGATCTTTAACCATACAAGCCTTAAGTAGTTGTAAAGGATAAATATCCAAGGGAAAAACCTCTTCATAACGACCCGTTACCACAAAAGCACGATGCTCACCATTGGTGTTGGTATCCAAATCGTACTTTTTGTTTTTGTTAAGCCATGAGAAGGTCAATGCCCGGGTTGATGATATTTTATTGAATACCGGCTTGTTCCATCCAAAGAACTCATAATCGTCCCCTTCTGGAATTGCGGTCACCGTAGCATTATAATAGCCTAAATGACCGTCAGGAGTGGTTCTAGAACCTGTAAGCACGTCGCCATTGATCAGTCGGAATTTTTCTTCCTTAACACCACTGGCGTAAAGAAAGGTTGAAATTTCCGCTCCGATTTTGGTAGTATAATATTTTGGGGTCTTTACGGATGATCCTACTAACGCTATGGTGCGTTGGGCGTTGAATTTCCCCGTCAACAAGAATTCACCAATGATAACCAAATCCTGTGGGCTAATGGTCCAAACCATTTCCCCTTTATTGATCGGATCAATTTTGTTGATCTGTGTACCTACCAATCCGGCAGGATGCGGACCGGATACCTTATGTAAGGTAATACCTGTTGCGCTTGCCAGAGGGGATTTCGAATCCTTGCCCACGGAAACATGGATTTTACCGGGGGTCAATTTACCCAATGCGGTAATTGCCGCTTGTAATTCCTGTTCTTTCGCTTGCAAGACATAATCCATATCGGCTGCCAAGGGCGCAGTGCCATAGGCGGATATGAATATTGCTTTTGGGGTTACATCAGGATTGGCTACTATATCATAAGGCCGCTGCTTTATAAATGGCCAGCAGCCAGACGTTAGGAGCGCCGTTCGCACAGCATCCGCACTTGCGGCCTCTATATCAAAAGTTTTGGCCGTTTGGTAGCTTTGCTCCTTGTCTGCCAATATTTTTACGGTAAGGATACGCCTTCTTGCACCTCTAATAATTTCAACCAACTCACCACTTACTGGGGACACAAAACGCATGTCCTCTAAGTTCTTGTTGTAAAATATGGGTTCTCCGGCCTTGACCTCAGCTCCTTCTTTTACCAACATTTTGGGTGTAATACCGTGAAAATCGTTAAGGTTTAGGGCGTAAACATTGCTCAAGACAGCCTTGGAAGTGGTCTGTTCTGCAGCCCCTACGAGATTGATATTCAATCCCTTTTTAATTCGAATGTCTTTAGACATATTAGTGTGGACCTTTCGTTAACAAAATTGCATGCAAATTTACTATTAAAACGATAAAAAATAGAATTATTGCCTATAAATTTGGGATTACATCGAGTAGAATTTGTTGGGCATGCTTTTTGTTTACCTTTACCTTAAAATAAGCGTACCCTATGCGGTTTTTTCTTAAACATCTTTTGGTTTTTTTAATAGCGTTTAGTGCTTTTGCCCAAGTACAAGAAGAGGTAAATCCACCTCCACATATTAAAACCGTCATCTTTAAAGGTCCTACCGAAGATCAATTCCCTATTGTACGGCTGGACGAAAAAATTTACTTGGAGTTCGACGACCTCACCGCATCCGAACAGGACTACTATTATAAGTTAATCCATTGTGATTACGATTGGACACCCTCCCAATTGCTTAAATCACAATTTTTAAGTGGTATGGACAACCAGCGCATCATCAATTACGAAAATAGCTACACTACCTTACAACCGTATTCCAACTATCAATTGGAAATTCCCAACGACCAGGTAAAGCTGTTAGTTACCGGAAATTATGTGCTGGAAATTTATAACAGTGCCAATGAACTGCAATTCTCCAGACGTTTTATCATCTATGACAATTTAGTACAGGTGGGGGGCCTTGTAAGACGTTCTCGGGATTTTGAGTATCTGAACGAAAAGCAAGTGGTACAGTTTAGTATCAATACCACCGGATTCCCCGTGGTGAACCCCAAACAAGAAATTAAAGTGGCCATAGTCCAGAATTATTTTTGGCCTACAACACTTTACAATATTAAACCTCAGTTTACCGTGGGCAATGAGTTGGTTTATAAATACGATAAGGAAACCAGTTTTTTTGGGGGGAATGAGTTTTTAAATTTTGACACCAAAGACCTTCGTGTCCCAACTTTTGCAATTTCCAAAATTCGTTTAACGGATATCTACCAGCATTACCTCTTTGCCAACGAATATCGAAACGATAGACCCTACACCTTTTTCCCGGACATTAATGGTGATTTTGTAGTTCGTACGTTGCAGGGTGAGGATGTATCTCGGGAAGCGGAATATACCATGGTCCACTTTAAACTTCCGTATGAACCGGAACTGGGCTTGGACAACGTTTACGTTTTTGGAAAGTTCAACAACTATGACCTATCCGAAGAGAACAAGATGGATTACAATGAAGAAACCGGTTATATGGAACTTTCGTATCCCATAAAACAGGGATTCTACAACTACAAGTTTGTGCTGGAAAAAGATGACGGAACCGTCAACCTTAACCAAGTAAGCGGTAATTTCCATTTTACGGAAAACAACTACCTTATTTTGGTCTACTACAGAAACTTTGGGGACTTTTATGACGGCATTATCGGCATTGGCACGGCGAACTCCAGAGATATTAGCAATTAAGTATCTTTAGGGCCATAACCAAACCCATGGCCAAAGAAAAAGGCAAAAAACTAATTACCAAAGGACGGTATGAACTGGAGTTTAGGGGCACGGCGTGCCTCAACTGTGGCCATATCCTACACTTAGATGATAAGTACTGCCCCAACTGTTCCCAAGCCAACAGTACCAAGAAGTTAGTTTTAAAGGATTTTCTTGACGAGTTTTTTTCCAACTTGATCAATTACGATTCCAAGCTCCTGGCCACCCTATACGCAATGGTGATAAAGCCCGGTACCATTACACGGGATTACATCAATGGAAAAAGGATTCGCTACACCAACCCGTTCCGGTTTTTATTGAGCCTTGCTTTCCTTTACTTTTTATTGGTGACCTATGGGAATGCCTTTTCCAATTTGGACGACTTAAACCTTAAAGATAAAATTGAAAAAACGTCCCCGGTTTCCTTTTCCATAAACACCACCGAAGACGAATCACAGGACAGCCTACAAAAACCCAATGTACTACAAGAGGTTTTTAAGGAACTGGATTCTGTGGCGGAGGTTGAAGAAAACGGAAATCTCTTTGTTTTGGATAGCTTAAAACACTTCATAAACACCAAGGCAAATGAAAAACGTTTAGCAGATTCTTTACGAAGGGCAAATCCAAGCCACTACTTTTCAGAATTGGAAACTGATACTGGTTCCAGTAGGTTTTTGGATAAGATGGAATTTTTCTGGGAGCTTATAGAAAAGGATTCCATAAAAACTTTTGAAGACGCCAATACCAAATACAAGGTTTCAAGCACTTTTGCGAACAGAATGGCCTTTAACAGTACCAAGAGCGCCAATAGGGTCGTTGAACAGCCTGGAACCTGGGTCAATGATACCATTGCCAAGCTCCCTTTTGTCATCTTTTTCTTTTTACCCTTGTTCACGATTTTTATTTATGTGGCGTACATCCGTAAAAAATACACCTATACCGATCATTTGATCTTTAGTTTTCACAACCAATCCTTATTATTTATCTTGCTGATTCTTAGCTGGATAATTGATTTTATTTTTGATTGGTCCACGGCAGGTATATTTTTAATCCTATTTTCCATCTACCTGTTCCAAGCCATGAGGAAGTTTTACGGCCAAGGAATCTTTAAAACGATTGTTAAATATTTGTTCTTGAACTCAGTTTTTACTTTTTTAGCCATAATAACGCTAATATTACTGTTTGCAGGAAGCGGTTTTACCTACTAAAACTATGATTACTCAAGTCACCAAAGGAATTAAAGTATCCGTACAGACCAACTTTGAGGGTACGTTTTTCAAGAACTACAAAATGCACTATGCGTTTGGGTATACCATTACCATAGAAAACCAAAGTCAAGAGACGGTACAGCTTACCGCAAGACATTGGGACGTTTACGATTCCCTTAAAGAAATGGAAACGGTAGATGGCGAAGGCGTTATCGGTAAAAAACCGGTAATCAGACCCGGCAAATCACACACCTATAGTTCTGGTTGTCTATTAGCCTCTCCCATTGGGGCCATGAAAGGATTTTACCATATGGTAAACATTGCCTCCACCGAAGAATTTGACGTAGAGGTACCTACCTTCAAATTTGCAGCCCCTTTTGCATTGAACTAGACGTGCGCGGTAAAATTCGGCCACTCCTAACAAAAGCCACTCCAATACGTATTTCCAATTTCTGATAGCGAGGCTATACCCCTTTAGAAAAATGCTTGCCTTTCCTTACCTTTGGACAGACTAATTTAAATTATAAATTTTCTGTTATGGGTAAAGGCTTTTTTAAAGTGCCAACTGCTTACAATGAACCTATTAAAAGTTACGCCCCCGGAAGCGTGGAGCGAGAAGAAGTACTAAAACAATACAAGGCCTATTACAACGCACAAATGGAAGTGCCTTTGTACATTGGAAAAGAGGAAATAAAGACCGGGGATACCAGACCCATGTCCCCTCCGCATGACCACAAACATGTTGTGGGCCATTACCATACGGCAAACAAAAGCCATATTGAACAGGCCATAGCCAATTGCTTGGAATCCAGAACGCAATGGGCGAACCTCACTTGGGAGCAACGCGCGGCCATTTTTCTTAAAGCTGCAGAACTTATTGCCGGACCTTACCGTGCAAAAATAAATGCCGCGACCATGATGGCGCAATCAAAGACCATTCACCAAGCTGAGATTGATGCTGCGTGCGAGTTTATCGACTTTTTGCGATTTAACGTGCAGTTCATGAGCGAAATATACCAGGAACAACCGGATTCTGCCGAAGGTATTTGGAATCGTGTGGAATACCGTCCGTTAGAAGGTTTTATCTATGCCATAACTCCTTTTAATTTTACCGCCATTGCCGGAAATTTACCAGCGAGTGCCGCTATGATGGGCAATGTGGTCGTTTGGAAACCTAGCGATAGCCAAGTCTACTCCGCACAGGTAATCATGGAGGTTTTTAAAGAAGCTGGCCTACCGGATGGCGTTATCAATATGGTAATGGGTGATCCCGTAATGATTACGGATACCGTTTTGGGAAGTCCAGATTTTTCCGGCTTGCATTTTACCGGTTCTACTTATGTCTTTAAAGAATTGTGGAAACAGATCGGCACCAATATCCATAACTACAAAACCTACCCACGTATTGTTGGGGAGACCGGTGGTAAGGATTTTATTTTGGCGCATTCCACGGCAAAACCGCAACAAGTAGCTACGGCTATTGTCAGGGGGGCTTTTGAGTTCCAAGGACAGAAATGTAGTGCCGCATCTAGGGTATACCTGCCAAAATCTACGGCCAATGAAATTCTGGATTTGGTTAAAAAGGATGTGAAAAGTTTTAATAAACCCGGTTCCCCGGAGGATATGGGCAACTTTGTTACGGCCGTAATCCATGAAGGTTCTTTTGATAAGTTGGCCAAGTTTATTGATCAGGCCAAAGCGGACAGCAATGCAGAAATTGTTGTGGGTGGTGGTTATGACAAGTCTACGGGCTATTTTGTGGAACCCACGGTTATTTTAGCGCAAGACCCAAAATATACGACCATGTGTACGGAACTTTTTGGTCCCGTAGTTACCGTTTATGTGTATGATGACAATGCCTGGGAGGAAACCTTGGCACTTGTGGATGGCACGTCGGAATATGCGCTTACCGGCGCCGTACTGGCAAAGGATAGGTACGCCATAGAGCAAGCAACACAGGCGCTGCAAAACTGCGCCGGTAATTTTTACATTAATGACAAACCAACAGGTGCCGTAGTCGGACAGCAACCCTTTGGTGGTGCAAGGGCTTCGGGAACCAATGATAAAGCAGGTTCCCCACAGAACTTATTGCGTTGGGTATCTCCAAGGCTTATTAAGGAAACCTTTGTTACCCCAGAAGATTATCGCTATCCATTTATGGGATAAGTATTCTTTAAAATCGATTGAAAAAATGCTGTAAAATATCCCTAGACTCTTCTTGTTTAGGGGCATTTTTTGTTGTCGCAAGCAACGCTGCGTCATTAATTCCATCTACCTATAAAAGACCATGGATAACACTAAACTTATACTTTTAGCTTTATTGTTCCTTCTTTTTTCTTGTTCCGATGATGATTCGTTGCCCGTAATCGCTGCCTGTGGCGTGTCCAACCCAGTGGAAGACTTGGATTGGCTTGGTAATAGTATACGGGAACTGCAGTCCAACGATAGTGAGGTTTCACAATTCTTCTTTGTCTCCCAAGCTATATTTGAAGGGGAAACCGTTTTTATCTTTAACAATTGTTGCCCGTTTTGCAACACGGTTGCAACGGTCCATAGTTGCGATGGCACGGTCCTTGGGTTTTTAAACAATGAAATACCGGAAATCGATATAACCGAATCCACCATCGTTTACCGACCCGATGGTTTTGGGTGCACCCTCAATTGAAACAGTTTTCTTAAGCGTACCATTGTTTGTACTTCGTTCATTTCCAATGGTACATCCTAATTTATTGGCATATCGTAATGTCCTAGCTTTATTTTATTTGCGTACTTTAGTAACCGTTTAGTAATCAATTAAAAACACACACAATGAAAATGAAAGTATTGGCCGCGGCACTATTGCTTTTTGCAGTTTGCGGTACACAAGCACAGGATGATTTGCCCCAAGCTACCGTAAAGGCGGTGCTCGCTGGAAATCAAGGACAGGTTGTTCAATTGGCGGAGGCTTTTTCTGAAGAACAGTACAGCTGGAGACCTGCGGAAGGTGTCAATTCGGTTGGGGAAGCACTATTACATGTAGCACAAGCCAACTACTATTTGGCCCTAAAAATGGGCTTTCCACCACCAGAGGGCGTAGATATGATGGAGCTTTCCAAGATTACCGGAAAGGACAATATCATAGCCACACTTAAAAAATCCAATGAATTTGTATTGAGCAAAATTATGATGGTACAAAACGAAGAACTATCCGAAGAGGTTGATTTCGGTTTTGCCAAAATGAACAAGATGGGCGGACTTTTGGCCATGATGGAACACAATGGCGAGCATAAAGGACAATTGATCGCATACGCACGTTCCAACGGAGTGGTCCCACCATGGAGTAAGTAAAACGTGATAGGTAAACTTCCTTGGGGTATAATTCCCTTTGGCGGTGCCAAAAAAATTAAAAAGCGCCAATTGGCGCTTTTTTTTTAGCAACGTTATGATAGCAACTGCATCTTTTATAAAATGACGACCATGGAATACAGAAGAATTTTGGTTTCTTTATTCATTCTCTTGTTGCTCTCTTGCTCCAATACGGATGAACCCACCATACCAGTAGTTGGTAACATTCCGGAAGGCACCAATCTTCGTATAAATTTTTACAGACAACTCTGTTTTGGCGAAGGTCGTTTTCAATGCATGCTAGCCCAGGAAGGCGAGCAACTGGGAACGGAATCTTGGTCCAATTTCTTTGGAGGCATTGACGGATTTGAATACGAAGGAGGGTATATCTATAATCTAGAGGTGCGCACAAGAACCATTGAAAACCCTCCTGCGGACGGCTCTTCCATAGCTTACGAGCTCATCCGCATTATTTCCCAGGAGGAAATTACCTGCGAATTTGAAAACCCAGTGGAAGACCTGCCTTGGCTAAAAACGGAAATCGAATTCCGCCAACAAAACCCCACGGAAGATTCCCAGTATTGCTACATCAGCCAATCAGAATTGAATGGAAATCCAGTATTTATTTATGCGGATTGCAATCCTTTTATTAATAAAATTTCGCCCGTACTCAATTGTTTTGGGGAATTTTTAGGTTTTATCGGTGAGGGGGTAAATGCCTCACAACTTAGCGAAGCACGGCTTATTTGGTCACCAGAAGACTTTAGCTGTGGCCTTGAACAAGGTTTTAGCCTTTAAACTTTTGTGGCAGGTACACCACCTTTTTGGTTTCAAAAAAGTCTTCCTCAAAATGTTCGCATAAATCGAACACCTGGGCATTCTTATAATTTTTCAACTCTTCAGTTAAATCACCTCCTTTTAAATAGAGGATACCGTTCTTACGTTCGTGTGAGGATATCTTTTTAATCTTGCCTTGGGTCCAATGCACAAAAGTAGGCATAGCGGCCACTGCCCTACTTACAATAAAGTCAAACTGGCCAGAAATATCTTCCACCCTACTATGGTGTGCCGTAACGTTCTCCAAGCCCAATCCTTCCACTACCTCCTGCACTACCTTAATTTTTTTGCCAATGGCGTCCACCAAGGTAAAACGGGTTTCCGGATAAAGAATGGCCAAAGGAATACCCGGAAAACCTCCTCCCGTTCCCACATCGAGCACTTCGGAACCTTCATTGAACTGTTGGATTTTTGCAATGCCCAACGAATGTAACGCATGCCTTAGATACAGTTCATCAATATCCTTTCTGGAAACAACATTGATTTTGGTATTCCAATCTTGATATAGTTCCTCCAAAAGCGAAAATTGTTCCTTTTGTGCTGCATCCAGTTCAGGAAAATACTTTAAAATGATACGGACATTCATGCCAATACGTTTATTTTCGGCTAAAATTATACATTTATATATGCAGTACCTATTTTAACGTTCGCTTATAAATTGGACCATCAATTTAAATTACCTTTGACAAAAACTATTTCATGAGCAAAGAAACTATCCGTTTTTCAAGAAAAGATTCTGCGCAATTCTTTAGAACCCTTAATAAAAGGGTCAATACGTACTTCAACGAAAATAAAATAAAGAAGACAGGAAACTGGAAACTACACCTAAAGACAGTGGTGATGTTCACTATGTTCCTAGCTCCTTATTTTTTAATCCTCACGTTAAACTTGCCCTTCTGGGGTTACGTGCTTTTGTCCATGTTAATGGGCGTAGGTATGGCCGGTGTAGGCATGAACGTTATGCACGACGGTAACCACGGCTCCTATTCCAACAAGAAATGGGTCAACAAACTTATGGGAGGTAGCATATATATCTTGGCGGGTAACGTGTACAACTGGCAAGTACAGCATAATGTGTTGCACCACACCTATACCAATATCCATGAACATGATGAGGATATGGAAGCAGGGCGCATCCTTCGTTTTTCAAAGCATGCCGAGTGGAAAAAGCACCATAAGTTCCAACATTTTTATTCCATCTTTCTCTATGGGCTATTGACCTTTAACTGGGCCATAACTACGGACTTTCAGCAAATGTACCGCTATATGAAGCGTAAGCTTTCCTACGGAAAACTACCTAGTCCAGCGGTCAATTGGAGTACCTTGGTCATCACAAAATCGCTGTACATAACCATTTGGATCGTATTGCCCCTCTTATTGGTTGATATTGCTTGGTGGCAAGTGCTTTTAGGCTTTTTCATCATGCATTACGTTGCCGGGGTAATCTTGAGCGTTGTATTCCAATTGGCGCATATTGTGGATGATGCACAAACCCCATTACCCGATGAAACGGGAACCATGAAAAATACCTGGGCCATACACCAGTTGTTTACCACTGTAAACTTTGGCACCAAAAACCGTATCGTTAATTGGTTTACCGGCGGATTGAACCATCAAGTGGAACACCATATTTTTCCAAATATCAGCCATGTCCATTACACAAAAATTTCAAAAATTGTGAAACAGACGGCAAAGGAATTCAATTTACCGTACAACGAATACAAAACCACCAGAAAAGCCATAATTTCGCACTTTAAGCATTTAAAGGAATTGGGCAAACAGCCTTCCATACAGTACGCATAACTATAGTTTACGATGAGCAACCAACTTTCGGACAGGATCAATAGTGTGACTCCGTCCGCAACCCTAGAAATGGCTGCAAAAGCCAGAGAACTTAGAGCATCAGGTAAAGATATTATAGGATTAAGTTTGGGGGAACCCGATTTTAAAGTCCCGGATTACATTCGCGAAGCGGCTATCCAAGCGGTTAACGATGGGTATAACTCCTATACCCCGGTAGATGGTTATGGCGAGTTAAAAACCGCTATCATCACCAAATTTAAAAGGGACAACGGATTAAACTATGAGCCTTCCCAAATTGTAGTTTCTACTGGTGCCAAACAGGCGTTGTACAATGTTGCGCAGGTTTGTTTAAATAAAGGCGATGAGGTGATCCTGCCTTGTCCGTATTGGGTAAGTTATAGTGATATCGTAAAATTGGCCGATGGTGTTCCCGTGGAAGTTCCAACGAGCATTGATACCGATTTTAAAATGACCCCGGAACAGTTGGAAGCTGCCATTACCCCAAATACCAAAATGCTGTGGTATAGTTCGCCCTGCAATCCCAGTGGGTCCATATATAGCAAAGAGGAACTTCGCGCTTTGGCGGATGTCCTTAAAAAACACCCACAAATCATAGTGGTTAGTGATGAAATTTACGAACATATCAATTATGGGGTTACAGAACATGCTTCCATGGCTTCTTTTGATGATATGTATGACCGTACGGTAACCGTAAACGGCGTGGCGAAAGCTTTTGCCATGACGGGATGGCGTATTGGTTTTATTGGGGCGCCAAGCTATATCGCCCGAGCCTGCAACAAACTACAAGGACAAGTGACCAGCGGTGCCAATTGTATCGCGCAACGCGCTGTAATTACGGCACTTGAGGAATCCCCTGACCGTGTGCAGTATATGGTGGACGAATTTAAGGAACGCCGCAAACTCATATTATCGCTCTTAAACGGGATTGAAGGGTTTAAATGCAACGAACCCGAAGGTGCGTTTTATGTATTTCCGGATGTTTCCGCCTTTTTTGGCAAAACCTTTAACGGGGTGACCATCAACAACGCTTCCGATTTTGCCATGTACCTCTTGGAACATGCCAATGTAGCCACAGTAACCGGCGATGCTTTTGGAAATCCAAAGGGTATCCGTATCTCCTATGCGGCGGCTGAAAAAGAGATACGGGAAGCTGTTGAGCGCATAAAAAGTGTGCTGTAAAAGATTTAGCGTTCCTATTTTTGGTTTTTTGACCATTATTTGGCTAGGTTCTTTTGAAAGCTAGTCTGTGTTAAATACTATTTGCCTTTATGACTTTCATTGGGTTCCAAAAGGTCCCACATAGTACCATACAAATCTTCAAAAACCGCTACCGTACCGTACGGTTCCTGTTGGGGTGGTCGTATAAAGTTGACCTTTCTGGCGACCATTTTTTCATAATCCCGCCAAAAATCATCGGTAAAAAGAAAAAGAAACACCCTACCTCCAGTTTGATTGCCAACAGTAGCCAGTTGCTTTTCATCCGCTGCTTTGGCCAGCAAAAGACTACATTCTTTTGCTCCCGGAGGGGAAATAACGACCCATCGTTTCTGGTCATCTAGTTTGGTGTCCTCCACAAGTTGAAAATCCAGCTTCTTCGTATAGAACTGGATGGCTTCGTCATAATCTTTGACGACTAAGGCGATATGGGCTATTCGTTGGTGCATACTTTTGTTTTGGAAACTATGATTTGACTCATGGACACCTTGCTCTAAAGACCGTCAATTATGTACATTTTAATTTATAGTCTTAAAACTAGGTGTCAATTTTTTTCCATTCCATTGATATTCCTTCGATTCTAACACTCGTTTTTTCCAATTTGTTTGTTCGTCCTCCAAAGTATAAATTTCAGATTTAAATATTATTGTGTTCTTAATACCTTTATAATCATTGGGAAAAATGAGTTTTTCCTCAAGGGAAAACAAATCTGCATCCGCAACCGATGAAGTCTCTGCAAGATAGGACAAGCCATCACCCATCCTAACTAAATATGTTTCTCCACCCTCCGCGCCGCAAGCTTCCGCTAAGTAATCAATACATATGATGTTATCTACATCCATTAAACCTTTGCCATCCTCAAGTAAAAGGGAAAAGGTAGATTGGACAAGCGGAAATTTAAATTCTTTGTATGTTTTTTCATTACCAAGAATCCGACATTTAAGAAAAAAAGCATCATCGGAATTCCTTTTTACCTGAAAAACAAAGTTGCGGCCATCTTTAGTTTCAAGTTTTTCCAAAGAAATTAATCCCCCTAATACATAACCAACTTGGTTTTGATGTTTTACCTTATACCAATTGGAATCCAATCCATCATATTCCATGGATGCCCTATCTTTTTCTAGAATTTCCAATCTTGCACTAATGGGCAATAAAGAAATTACCCTAGCTGTTAGATCGGGGCTTGTCCTAAGTTTTACATCATCCCCAAATGCATATCATATTTGTTTTGGTGTAAAACCAAAAGGAAACTCAAAATAATCCTTTGAGTTTTGTGCAAAGGTTAGATTTATTAAAATCAACCATAATAACATATATATTGTAGCTTTCATGTAAACCGTTTTTGATAAAACGAATTTTAAGACAAAATATGGTCCATCCCTAAAAATCGTCAGTAAAAATAAAAAGGGGATTCCTCCGGTTTGATTGCCAACACTCACCCATTGCTTTTATTCGTTGGTTCATGTTCTATAGTTTGTTTGAACTTTACTGCGATTGGATAGCTATTCCACGAGCTTAATAATTTTATCGTTATCCATTAAGAACAGCTCATCCGGAATCTTTTTCTCCTCTATAACCGTAGCAAAGGAAACCGATTTGTACAACCCTTCATATTCATGCTCGTTCCGAATACTTATGGCCTGTGATTCATTCACATACAGATTCCAGAAACCACTAGTATAGTTCCTATATTTTTCGGCATTGAGTGCATATTTTGGATTGAAGAAATGTTTCCCTCGAACGATTTTAAAAAAAGTATTTGGTTCATTCGTTTCGTAGTCCAAAATCACATATTCACATAGTTCACCTAAAACCTCCTTCTTTTCATTGTTGACCCTTCTCAACGCCAAAAGTTTATTCTTTCTACTATCAAGCCTTGATTTGTATATGGTATCCGATTGTTCATAAATCAAATAGGAAAACCCTTCGTCCAACCTTACAATGGTCTTCATGGCCCCAAGCTCTCCCTTAGCATTATAAACCATGATATACTTGTCTTCTTTAATAAATGCATCAAAAGAATCACCCATCTGCACTTCCAAAAAACCATCGGGAATGCCTTTGTTTATTGTTTCATACTCAATCTTATAATGGATTTGTCCTTCAAAAAAATCCTGGGAAAAACCTGAAATTGAAACCAACAATAAAAAGGTTAACGTATGTTTTAAATAAGAGTTCATTAGTTATAGTTTTATATTCTAAAAAAATCCGACTACCTTACGCTACACCCGCTTCCAAAAATAGGGGGTCATGATAATAAGGACGGTAAAGAGTTCCAGACGGCCCAAAAGCATCAAAAAACCACACCACCATTTCCCAAAATCGGGCAATTCGCTAAAATTCACAACGGGATTCAAATCGCCCAAAGCGGGTCCAACGTTCCCCAAAGAGGAGGCCGCACCACCAACAGCAGACTCAAAGTCCAGGCCTAAAAATCCCAACACCAATGCGCCAATGATGAACAGCAGCATGTAG
>CALEYA010000040.1 GCA_937926215.1 uncultured Croceitalea sp.
TGTCTCATAGATCGTATTATCCGCAAACTTGAACTTTTTCGATTTTACCTTGGTTGGGAAACCCCTACTGTATACACCAAACTCATAGTCAATGTCTATGCCCCTGTTTTGAAGCTCCCTATTCAATAAAAGCATAATCTCTTGTTTGGAGACCCTGTTATGAATGGGTTTCTTTTTGGCCATTTCACTGAACAAATCATCAAACTGCGCCTTCTCCATAGAGGACAGTCCCCCTATTTTTTCCATTTTTTGAATAGGGCTCAGCGAGTATCGTTTACCATCCAGACCAAAATCCTCCTTAAGGATGGTCGTGGTCCGTTTGCTTGTAAAATTTCTTATAGTAGTAGTATCATCACCACTTTCATTGTCAAAGAACAAAGATGAAATGCCGTAATCTTCTTCTAAGATTCCATGCTGGTAAAACTTGATTTCATCAGAATTCAAATCGCGGTCTACATAAAATATATTGCTGTATTGAGATGATTTAGGTGCACCCACACTATCCACAAGGGCCGCTAACCTATCTGAATAATACTTTCGCTCCCTTCCTTCTACCCTTTCGGCTACCTTATCCAAAACATCTTCTACGGCATTTGAGAATTGCTCTGTCTTATCTTCAACCGATTTCTGTATCCAATAGACCTGTACAGAAATAATACCGATAAGGGAGAGACTCATCAAAATGACAAGAAGAACAAACCGCTTTTTGTTCATTACAGTAAAATTAGAAATTTAACATTTAGCCCATTTGTCGTTTAACCTAACCTTAACAAAAATGTTAAAATTTCAGTCCTACTGGCTTTTTGATAGAAGTTCCCGATGTATTTTAACAAGCTGTTTTTTAGTGTCTTTCAAAGTGGTGTTTTGAATGACATAATCGGCATGTTTTATCTTGTCCTCTTCAGGAAGTTGGTGCTGCATTCGGCTTTTAATTTGTTCTTTAGAACTGCCGTCCCTTTTCATAACCCGTTCTATTCTTGTGCTTTGCGGAGCATTTACCACTACTATGGCATCATACTGTCCTGCCGCATCATTTTCAAAAATAAGTGCCGTTTCTTGGATGACGTAGGCCGATTTCTGAACTGAAACCCATTCCTTAAAATGAGATTTGACCGCAGGATGTACAATTTGGTTTAGCTTTTCCAGCAATTCGGCATTATTGAAAACCTGCTCGGAAATATAGCTTCTGTTTAAGTTTTTGCCGATATACGATGATTCACCTAAAAGCTGGATAATCTCTTTTCGAAGCGAATCCGAAGTAACCATTAAGGTTTTTGCGGCCTCATCAGAATTATAGACCGCTACTCCCAACTCCCTAAACATTTGGGCTACCGTACTTTTTCCACTTCCAATTCCCCCTGTTAAACCAACGATCATAAGCCTTCCAATACAAATTCGATTTCTTTTTGCACCATAACGGCAGAATAGACCCCCTCTGGAGAGGACCTAAGGTATAAGGGAATGGTACTTGTTTCTGAATCCGCTTGAGTATAGTCCGCAACGACTTCAAAATCCGACGATTTTATTTCCTTGAGGGTAGCTACCGAAGCTTTACAGACCAATTGTACTTCGCTAGGGAACATCCGTATGCTAAAACCGCTTGGTTCATTGATGGCCTTTATGGGTATGGTAAAGGCTTTCTCTGAAAACCGGACCACCTTGCCCGTAATGGTGACATTGGTGGTTAGGAGTTCCGTGTTTTCCAAGTTTTGGGGTTTTTCCAAATCAAGGATTTTCGTAAAACTGGAAGTAAGGGCCTCAAATACATGCGGCACACTCTCTATTTTGTCAATATGCCGGATTTCTTTGGAAGGTCCTTTTAAAACGGCAAATGCCGGTTCCAGTACCAGTTTGCCTTCCAAAATATGGTTTTGCTTTAAATCCAAGGTGATGTTGGGAACGATCTTGACCTCTTTGGTCGCTACTTTATACAAGGGCAGGTACAACTTTTCATCTTCCAGTTCCAACAGTGAAATGGTATTGGAGAGTTGGCGTTCAAATTGGGGTTTTAGGGTCGTTTCCTTTAAATAGTAGCCTTGGTCATCCTTGTTCACTTTAGATAAATTAACCTTTAACCTACCCTTACTTAATCCATAGCCTAAAAACTTAAAACCGCTAGTTCTGAGTTTTAAACCAATTTCATGGGGTTCGGTGGTATTGAGCAATAGGGAATCCGGGAAATTGGTGAAGAGCAGTTCAAAATTGGCCCTCGATTCATAATTCTCGGATAACTTACTTAAGGTCCAAGCAAAAAACGAGCACAGCAAAAAAATAGCGAATACTTTTACTTTTCGTTGGTTGAGTCTGCTTGAAATTCCTTTGAACACCATTTCCTTTTTTATAAAACACTTCTGGGTGTACCCAAAAGGCATTTGTTTTAACTTGCTTGCCATTTGGCATAAAGCAATTTTAATGCCGAGCTAAATCTCCGCATTCCTTCTATTTTAATTACCGCGTGAAAAACAATTCTGGAAAAAGTTCCCTAGCTGTCTTTTTGCTAAAGTTAAGCAAGAAGGTAGACTTTAGGAAACCTATACCATACCCAAAAAATTGCACCAAAGTCGCTACCACCGCGAGTATGCCCACCACGGTATTTTTGCTGTGCCAAACAGCTTCCACCAAAACCAAGCAAAAATAGCACGCATATCCATAAATGGGTATGTAGATGCCAACAACCAAAAGTAATAGGGATATCACCAGGCCCAAAAAGAAGATACTGGGAAACCAATAGGTAAACTTGGCCGTTTTGGGATGCCATTGGTTAAGGATTGGGCGTACCAATCCAAATTTATTGACTTGCGTATAAAAACGTTTCCAATCTATTCTTCGCTTGTGGTAGACAAAGGCTTCCGAAAGTAATTTGCTTTTAAAACCTGAATCCCAGAGCCTAAAAGTGAGGTCTGGGTCTTCCCCAGGGTGTATGTCACCAAAACCTTCTGTAGCCTCAAAAGCAACTTTGGAAATGCCCATATTAAAACTTCTGGGTTGGAACTTGTTCACCGCACCTTTTTTACCCCTGATTCCTCCGGTGGTCAAAAAAGACGTCATGGCATGGTTTATGGCCTTCTGCACGGTTGTAAAAGACGCATGCGCGGCATCCGGACCTCCATAAAAATCTACATAATCCTTGGTAAGTTCTTCAGTAACCGTCCTTAAATACCCTTTAGGAAGCACGCAGTCCGAATCTAGAATTATAAAATAGTTCCCTTTGGCTTTTTTCATTCCAAAGTTCCGAGAATCCCCGGGGCCGGTATTTTCCTTTTGATAGTACGACAAGTGCAGTTGGTCGCTAAACCCTTTGACCACGCTTTCCGCATCCGCTGTGGAGCCATCCTCTATGATGACAGTTTCAAAATCCCCATCGTAATTCTGATTGGCAAGGCTTTGCAGCAATTCATGTACTTCCTGTGGTCTATTGTAGACCGGAACAATAATGGAAAAGTAGAATGTCGCCATGGGTATAAATGCAAAAGCCACCCTAGTGGATGGCTTTTTGCTATTGCTATCTTAGTTATTCTGTAAACTCGTCGATTACCTCTTGGCTTACACCAGTATTTGAAAAACCGCCGTCATGGAACAAGTTTTGCATGGTTACTTTTTTGGTGAGGTCAGAGAATAAGGAGACCGTATAGTCCGCACAATCTTGTGCCGTGGCATTGCCCAATGGGGACATTTTTTCCGCGTAGGAGATAAAACCGTCAAAGCCTTTGACACCCTGTCCGGCCGTAGTTGGCGTTGGGCTCTGGGAAATGGTATTCACACGGACTTTCTTCTCCTTACCAAAGAAATACCCAAAACTACGGGCAACCGATTCCAAATAGGCCTTGTTGTCCGCCATATCATTATAATCAGGAAAAGTTCGCTGCGCGGCCATATAGGTCAATGCTACGATGCTTCCCCATTCGTTCATGGCATCGGCTTTGTACAAGGATTGCATTACCTTATGGAAGGATAATGCGGATACGTCCCAACCTTTGGTGGTAAAATCGTACTTCTCATCTGTGTAGGCCCTTCCTTTTCTAACATTTACGGACATCCCAATAGAATGCAAGACAAAATCCAATTTGCCGCCCAACAGTTCTACCGACTTACTGACCAAATTGTTCAAATCCTCTTCATTGGTAGCATCGGCAGGAATAATTTCTGAACCGGTTTTTTCCGCTAATACCTTTATTTGTCCCATTCGCATGGCGATAGGCGCATTGGTAAGCACAAAAGTTCCGCCTTCCGCATGAACACGCTCGGCAGTTTTCCATGCAATGGAATTTTCATCCAAAGCACCAAAAATGATTCCTCGTTTTCCTTTCAATAAATTATAAGCCATAGTGTATTGTTGGTTTAAGCTGCAAAGATATCTAAAAAATGGGTTTTGAAACCATCTCTTTTTGGCATCGCCAAAGGATATAATATTCAAAGGTTTTCCTCAGATTTAAATCTACCGTCAAAATACGGTTAGTACGTTTTCTGGAAGTAGTTTACTGCTTTACCAAAAGCTCCTTGGCATGGGTAATCGCAGATTCAGAAAGTGTCTTACCACCCAGCATTTCGGCCAATTCCGCTACCCGCTCCTCTGCGTTAAGTTTGCGCATGGAAGTACTTGTAGATTCGCCCAACGTTTCCTTGTAGACTTTAAATTGTGACGCCCCCCTAGCCGCCACCTGTGGTAAATGCGTAATGGAAAATACTTGCATGTGTTGGCCCATCTGCTGCATGATTCCTCCCATCTTATTGGAAATTTCACCGGATACGCCAGTATCAATCTCATCGAACATCAATGTTGGCAAGTTCTCATAACCGGCCAGAATAGCCTTGATGGTCAGCATAATCCTTGAAAGCTCACCCCCTGATGCTACTTTCTTTAACTCTCCATGGGTTCCCCCTTTATTTGCGGAAAAAAGAAAACTAAGGTCGTCCTTTCCATTGGTTTTGAAGTCCTTGGAAACTTTCACTTCAATTTCAAAAGTTGCTGATGCCATCCCTAAATTGGCCAATTCCGTTTCTAATCGTTCTTTTAACTGGGGAAGGATTTTAGCTCTCCTTTCCCGAATGGAATCAGCAACAGTGTTCAGTGCTTTTTCCTGTTTTTGTAGTGCTTCCCTTTTTGTTTGGATACTATCGTTTAGGTTCAGGGATACATCCACCTTTTCGGTCAACTCTTCCTTTATGGCCATAAGCGCTTCTACCGTGGTGGTTTGATGCTTTTTAAAAAGATCGTACAGTAGTTGCAACTGGGCGTTCACTTCTGCCAGTCGCTGTGGGTTAACACTCACATCTTCACCTAAGTCTTGAAGTTCCGTAGCAATATCCGTTAATTCCAATGCTATGGACTGAACGCGGTCATTTAAGCTTTGATACTGCTTTCCAAAACCACTCAGCTTTTGGGAAGTCTGTTGCAGTTGGGAAAGGCCGGTAAGCATGCCCAATTGCTCATCGTTCATCAATTGATTGCCCTGTGCCAAGAGTTCCAAAAGCTGTTCCACATTGCTCAATTGTTCCTGCTCCTCCTCCAAAGCCTCCAAAACGCCTTCTTTTAAGGGTGCTTTTTCCAGTTCTTGTAACAAAAAGCTGTTATAGTCCAATTCTTTGGTCGCCGTTGCTTCAAAAGCAAGCAGGTCTTCCAATTCTTTTTGAAGGGTTTTGTAGCTGCCCAATTGCCCAGCATAGTGTTCCAACAATTCCCCATTACCCCCAATGGCATCAATCACCCGAAACTGGAATTCTTGTTCCGTCAACTGCATGGTTTGGTGCTGCGAATGCACATCGACCAATCGCGTTCCCAACCCGGAGAGGATATCCAAAGTTACCGGTGTATCGTTTACAAAGGCTCTGGATTTACCGCTAGGCAGAATTTCCCTTCGTAAAATGGATTGGTTTTCGTAATCTAAATCGTGCTGTTCAAAAAAAGCTTGTAATCCGTACGCCCCTACATCAAATTGTCCTTCTATAATGCATTTTGATGTTTTATCCTTAAGTGAGGAAAGGTCTGCCCTTTTACCTAAAACAAGGGACAAACCCCCTAAAAGAATGGATTTACCAGCTCCGGTTTCGCCCGTAATTGTGGTGAAACCAGCTCCAAAAGACACCTCCAAGGCATCGATAAGGGCATAATTTGTGATACTTAATTTCGTGAGCAATTCCTAAGGTTTTGGAAAAGCAAAGATATGGGTTAAAAGGATACTAAATCAATAGGTAATTTCATTCCAAATGTTGGAATAGAACGGCGCTATGTTGTTCAAGGTTTCTTTTAATTTGACGATGTCCACCTTGGGGCCATCCGAAAAAACACTTTGTATCTCTTCTGCCTTGGCATCAAAAAAAGTTTGGATCAAAAAGGCGTTGGGCCGCCGCTTGATCAGGGTTTCGAACAAGCGCAAACTTCCTGCTATGACCTGTTTGCCATTGCTATTGTTGTCCGCCATCACATCCATACCCTTTCTGTGATAATTGTACATGGCAATGCGATATTCCCGAAAGGTATTGGAAAGCAAATCGTCTATCAGATCAAAACGTGTGCGGTTTTGCTGTGCCGTCTGCGTCCAACCGGAAAAGTTGGTGCCTTGGGCCTGTGTAACGATGTTCTGGGCCAACCTGTAATACTCATCGCCTCCTTGTTGGGAGAAGGTATCCGCATCCAAGCCTAGGATAACATAAACGTAATACGCAATGACCCCTACAAGATTGGAATCAAAGGAATTTGGATTGTAGACCAAGGGTTCAAATTCTTGATACTCAAAATCAAATGAATTGTCCTTGTAATTAAAAACAGGGGTTTCGTAAGATGAATTGTACACCGGCCTTGAGGATTGGATTTGGATCGTAGCACCAAATCGGTTAGAGCCATCAAATTCCGTCACGGTAATGAACATTCTGGCGTTGATACGTTCATTCTCTTTAAGAATTCGGTTGGTCCATTTGCTTTTGTTTACAAAGTCATTGAGGGACCTTTCCAGCGTTTTGAAAATCTGCTGATTGGTTTGGTTCACCTGATCGGAGTTTACCGTAATCTCACAACTCAATTCCTGTGCCTGCGCGGCAAAGCAACAAATTGACAAAACAAAAACGATACAAAGATTACGCATGCTTCCTTTTAATGATTTCTGCCCAGATATCTTGGGCAACTTCAGCCTTCATCTTTACATCAAACGCTGTAACCTGCAAATTCTTGTCTATAAAGCTTACTTTATTGGTGCCGTTACCAAAGCCTGCCCCTTTATCATTCAAAGAGTTCAATACAATGGCATCTAAATTTTTGCGGTTCAGCTTGCTTTTTGCATTTTCCAACTCATTTTCCGTCTCCATGGCAAAACCTACCAAAAATTGGTTTTTCTTAAGTTTTCCTAGGGATGCTAAAATATCTTGGGTACGTTCCAGTTCCAGATGGATATTACCCTCCGAGGTTTTCTTTATTTTTTGTTCCGATATCACTTTAGGCCTGTAATCCGCTACCGCTGCCGCACTAATGGCCACTGTACTCTTGGAAAAATGTTGGTGGACGGCCTCGTACATTTCTTGGGCGGTTCCTACCCTTATCAGTTCGATGGAATTGTGGTTGCTATCCAATGCCGTGGGTCCTGAAACCAAGATGACCTTTGCCCCCAGTTCAGCCGCAGCATTAGCCAAGGCAAATCCCATGGTTCCCGAGGAACGGTTGCCCAAAAAACGTACGGGGTCTAAAGGTTCATAGGTTGGTCCGGCCGTTATTAAAACGGTTTCATCTTGTAAGGGCATTCCTGTTGCCAAATGATGCTGCAAAAAGGCCACTATATTTTCTGGTTCCGCCATACGTCCTTCCCCATGGAGGCCACTGGCCAATTCACCCGATTCCGCAGGAATCATAACATTACCATACGATTGCAAGGCATCCAAGGATTTTTTTGTGGAGGCATGCTTGTACATATCCAAATCCATTGCCGGCGCAAAGTAAACGGGGCATTTTGCAGATAGGTACGTGGCAATGATCAGGTTGTCACAAGTACCGTTTGCCATTTTGGACAGGGTGTTCGCCGTGGCCGGTGCAACGAGCATAATATCTGCCCATAGTCCCAGTTCTACATGATTGTTCCAAGACAAGCTACCGTCTTCCTCATTGACGAAATCCAATGAAACCGGATTTTTTGAGAGTGTAGAAAGTGTAAGGGGTGTAACAAAAGAACTGGCGCTAGATGTCATTACTATTTTGACATTTGCGCCAGCTTTTATCAATAACCGCGTTAAAAAAGTAGTCTTGTAAGCAGCAATCCCTCCGGTTACACCTAAAAGGACATTCTTTCCGCTTAGCATATTACGCGTCTTTCTCTGTGTTTCTGTAATAGATTTTATCTTCCAACCACTCGTGTACTGCCAAAGCGTGGGGCTTAGGAAGTTTTTCATAAAACTTGGAAACCTCGATCTGCTCCTTATTTTCAAAAACTTCTTCTAAACTATCACTATAGGTAGCGAACTCTTCCAATTTTTCCAACAATTCCTTTTTGATCTCAGAATTGATTTGAATCGCTCTTTTAGCAGCTATGGAAATTGCTTCGTAAATGTTTTCCGTTTTTACGTCAAACTCATTTTTATCATGGGTTACCGTAGTTACGGGTGCATTGGTATTCTTTAAATCATTCATAGTAGTACTGCTTAATTTATTTGGACAAAGCCTCGGCTTGGTTCATCTCTTTCTTGATTTTCTTTCCTAAGTTCTCTACTTTTTTGGAAAACTTACTATCCGGATAGGATTTTAGCATAGCGTCATAATAGGTCTTGGCCTCCTCATAACGTCCTATTCTTTTCTGGAACGTACTATTGTCCGCAAGGTTCACCGCAGCTTTGATCCTGTAGAAATAGGCATCTTCCCGGTAAATGGAACCTGGGTTATCTGCAATGAAATTGTTAAGGGCCGCCAAAGCCGAAACAAGGATAGGGAAATTAAATTCGCCTATTTTATCAAATTGTTTGGCAATCTCTATTTCTTTCTTCTGCTTTTTTCGAGTCAACTCTTGCGCCATCTCATTGGCCTCTGCAAAATATTCCGAATCTGGATAGGTATTGATAAAGTTTTGAAGCTTGGCCAACGCCTTGTCCGTATCCGTTTGATCCAGCGAATATTTTGGCGATAACTTATAGTAGCTTTTTGCTTCCAGAAAAATGGCCTCCTGCACTTTCTCGCTCTGCGGATAGGACTTTACAAAACGTTCAAACTGATAACCGGACAAGTAATAACTACCGGCCTTAAAGTAAGAATCCGCAAAAAAGAACATTACCCGCTCCCCTTGTGGCTTACCAACGTATTTTGGGGTAATCTGTTCATACAATCGCGTCGCACGTTTGTAATCACCTTCCTTGTAATATTTCTCCGCCAAATCATATTTGGCCTTAACATCCTCGTTCTTCAGCACCTTTTGGTACTCATTACATGAGGTAACCAAAAAAAGTGCGCATAAAAAAACAATGGGAAAAGTTCTCTTTCTAAAAAACATCCTGCAAAATTAGTGATTCTGAGCCGAATTCAAAATTAATACCAGAAATAAAATTAGGGCAGTCAGATGGTAAGACCTATGTAATTGGGCAAAGTTTAACGTTGCTTAAACGGATACATGATCAAAGGCACTTAAAAAATCGGATATTTTTTGACGCAAACCGTCCGTGGCTTTAACAAGCGGCAGTCGTACATAACCCCGTATTAGGCCAAAATGTTCAAAAACGGTCTTGATACCTGCGGGATTGCCCTCTTCAAAAATTAGTTGCATTCCATTGAGCAGGGATTGGTGTATTTCGTATGCTTTTTCGGAATCACCTTGAAGCCCAAGGTTGATCATTTTAGAAAAAGCATCGGGCAATCCTTGTCCTAAAACGGAAATTACCCCGGAACCTCCAGCCAAAACTGTTGCGAGTGCCGTAAAATCATCCCCGGAAATCAAATGAAAAGCTTCCGGTTTATGTTGAAGAATCTGGTCTATTTGTCCCATATCGCCACAGGCTTCCTTAATCGCTACAATATTTTCAAAATCCGTTGCGAGGCGTAAGGTAGTCTCCGGCAGCATATTGCTCCCCGTCCTTGAGGGTACATTATAAAGAATGATAGGTAAAGGAGATGCTTTTGAAAGGGCGGCAAAATGTTGATAAATGCCTTCTTGCGTGGGTTTACTATACGCTGGTGAAACCGATAGCACGGCACTGTAATCCATAAAATCGGACGTTTGCAATTCGTTGACCAAAGCAGCCGTATTGTTTCCCCCAACACCAATAACCAGCGGAAGACGACCTGCATTGACCAAGGATACCGTCTGCATCACCAATTTTTTCTCATCCTTGGTCAGCGTTACGGATTCACCCGTGGTACCCAACACCACCAAATAATCAACACCACCGGCAATATTATATTCAATGACTTGCGTTAGTCCGTGTACGTCAACTTCCCCATTTTTATCAAAGGGAGTGACCAATGCTACTCCAGTACCTACCCAATTTTCCATCATTCAATTTCGTTTAAAACTTTCAAATACTTTTTCAATTCTTCTTTGAATGTGCTGAAATCGTTAAAATCCGTGTTAAAGATCAAATCGTTGATTTTTGCGTCCACCTCCGGAAAACCAACACGTATTCTTGCATTGGTCTTTGCGCTCATAAGTTTTGGTAACAAACGATCTTCTTTGAAATAATTAATGAGTACGTCGTATTCCCTGGCCAAAAATTCGCTAACATCACCATTCTCTATGCCTCCGTTCCAACCTAGATCCCGATCCGTAAAAAAAGGGATGGAAAAAAGGGTATGCTTGTCAACGCCCCTTTTATACCCAATAATTTGAATGGCATTGGGTTGCAGGGAAAAATCCTTTCTTAACTCATTAAAAATTTCGGCATTGCCATAGCTGTCCATATCTACTATACATGCAATACTGCTAACACCTTTACGCTTTGTATCCGGTTTAGGTTTGTTAAGCTCATCCTCTAGATACTTAAGACCAGACTTTGCCTTAAACTTGTCTTGGATTACTCTAAACACCATAAAATCTTTCCATTTTCACAAATGTACTTAATATCCCTTCACATTCTGTTCAAAGATAATTACAAGCACAATATTAAAAATAAAACAATTTGTTTTATTTACAACAATTCGGAGTGCTGTCTTTTTGAGCCCGTTTTACCCTTCTTTCATTTCTGTAATGTAATTCATACAAAATAAACATGCAACCACACAATTTTGTATTCGATTTATCTTATAAAATACCATTTTAAGGGGTGAACATTCCATTAAATTGATTCTACTCCCATGGCAAGAAGAACCCAACTCAGTTTTGCAACCTTTAATCTATTGAACCTTAATCTGCCGCTACGGCCCATTTACAATGATGCCGACGGTTGGGACCAACAGACCTATGACAAAAAAATGGAATGGTCTGCCGCTATACTAAAACGAACGAAGGCCAAGGTCTGGGGTTTTCAGGAATTATGGCATGCCGATGCGTTAAAAGAACTCTTTGAACGTGCGGGCCTCACCAACGCTTACGACCTGTTGCTGCCACCTGGACATTCCGGAAATTCAATTGTCTGCGCAGCCGCAGTGGAAAAAGGCCTTTTGGATACCGATCCCGTTTGGCTGACCGATTTTCCTGATAAAATGCAGTTGCAAAGTTCCGGGGACGATTCGCAAACGCCGGACATCAAGGTATCCATCTCCAAATTCTCGAGACCTACCCTGAAGTTCAAAATCAAACCAAGGGCCAATGGCAAGGCCATCTCCGTATACGTCGCCCATTTAAAATCCAAGGGACCTACCAAGGTATACCGGGAAGGATGGTACCGCAATGAACCGGACTACTACAAAAAGCATCAATCCAGCTTGGGCTATACCATTTCTACCATAAGACGTTCGGCGGAGGCCGCCGCATTACGCATGTTCATTGTGGATGAATTAAAAAATACCGACATTCCCGTAGTGGTCCTTGGAGACTTGAACGATAGCCAATTGAGCAACACCTTGAACATTTTGACTGGGCAACCCACCTATTTGGTATCCGGAATTAAAGGGGGAACTGACGATGGACTCTACACCGTGGCTACTTTGCAAGAATATAGAAGCTTGCGCGATGTGTATTATACCCATATTTTTAAAAACATCAAGGAATCCTTGGACCATATATTGGTATCGCAAGAGTTTTACGATGCCTCCAAAAAACGCCTATGGACCTACAAAGGCATGGAAATTATCAATGATCACCTTAATAATAAGGATCATAAGGTTTCCGGAACTACGGACCATGGGGTGGTCAAAGCAAATTTTGAATACCGGCCTATTTAACATGCTGTTTAAAGTGAGTTTAATATAGGTTGATTTTGTAACTATATGATTTTACTTAATTTATGCAATTTGTCTGGTCGAGCCTTTCGGCTGAGATAAAAATAAACTAAAATCGAGATCGCTTTGAAACTGACGTTTTTATAATTTCTCGACTGCCTGCCCGTACGGCAGGCGGGCGCTCGAAGTGACATCAACCGCTATGTAGTAACCTTTAAGTGTTTAACTGACTTTTTTATATCGAACTCACGTTCTTTAAGTAACTTGGTTCTGTTATCCCCAATGTATTTTAGGGCCACATGTAATCGTTCTTGGTCAAAATATCCGATGGGATGCCGAAACTACTGCCGCATGAGGTAATTCACAAAAGCCATCTTTTTTTAATCCGCCAGTGGTTAAGATAGAATTAACCTGTTCTAGGATTGGGAATGTGCCAAGATTTTCTAACTTGGAAGCATGAAAAAAAATTGCGCAGTCCCCCTTTTTCTGTTGGCCTTCTTTATGGCCATTACCACTACAGCACAGACCGATTCTTTTTACCATCCAGAGTTTACCACCGTAGATTATGGGAATTTGGACAATTGGGCGGCCCACCCCAATAAGCGGGACAATGCGGACCGTATACCCGCTACGGATGGCCTGGCCCCTAAAAACTTAAAAGCGGATGTTTTTTTTATCCACCCCACCATTTATACCAAAAAAGGGAAACGTTTGCCTTGGAACCCCAGCATACAGGATTCCCTTTTGAATGAACAGGTGGACAATTCCACCATCCTTTTTCAAGCTAGTGCCTTTAATGCCGCCGGGCGTATTTTTGCGCCCCGATACCGGCAAGCACATCTCTCTGCCTATAGCACCACGGATAGTTTGGCTTCAAAAAAAGCCTTTGCCTTTGCCTATGCCGATGTAAAAAAAGCTTTTGAACACTATCTGACGTACTACAATAATGGTCGACCCGTAATCATTGCGGGCCATAGCCAAGGTACTACCCATGCGGGACCTCTGATCAAGGAATTTTTTGATGGCACACAGCTGCAACAACAATTGGTCGTAGCTTATCTGATAGGGCTACCGGTTCCAAAGGATTATTTTAACTCCATTTACCCCTGTGAGGATGAGAGCGGACTTAACTGTACCATTTCTTGGCGGACGTTTAAGCGGGATTTTGTTCCTGAGGATAGGCCTTTGGGTGATGATATTTTAGTGACCAATCCATTAAGTTGGAAAATTGATACGACCTATGTACATAAAAATTTCAACAAAGGGGCCGTTATCCGCGATTTTGGCAGAGTGCTGCGTAAACGAGTGGATGCTCAAGTGCATAACGGTATCCTTTGGGCTTCCAAACCCCGTTTTCCTTGGAGTTTTTTGTTACGACGTAAAAACTACCATATTGCCGATATCAATTTCTATTATATGAACATCCGCGAAAATGCAAGGCATCGGGTAGACAAATGGTTGGAAGCCAGGAATTAATCCTTATTGAGAAAATGGTACGCTATTTGTTCATCGTTTAGGGTAACCAAAACCAAACACTATGTCCTTACGATTTCTACCTGTTTTATTCTTTTTAATAAGTTTTGCCCTTAGTAGCCAAAATAATTTTGGGATTAAAATTCCAAAAGACTACTACCAACAGCAACAGGAATGTACTAGAATTCGTACCATCTTTCAAAACAAGCCTAAAGAAATTGGCTTTAGTGTACATAGGGACCATAAAAACACTTTATACTTAAATTTTAACAATAAAAAATGGTTTCAAAATTTGTTTGAAAACCCATATGATGGTATTGCGGTAGATATTGTAAACAAGAAACAGTTTGCATGTAATGCCGGTCCCATTGAAAAGCAGATTAGGGGACAACTGTTAAAACCAGTTTACACCAATATTTTAAAAAGAAGTATAGAGACAGTACAACAAGGGTATTATCAGGTTAAATTAGGACAACTACCGGAAAGGCTTACCAATCAAGAACTTGAGTTCAATATGGTCTTCTTAAGCAACCGCAATCTATGCCGCTATCAAACCACCTATAATATACAATCCTATAACTATCAATTGTTGGATATGGGAATGTATTTAGATTCTATTGCCTATGACAATGCGTCCGCAACACTAACCACTCAAGAAGGTATTCAAAGGCGATACAAAACTTTGGAATTTACGGTTCCGTTCAAAAAAAACAAGGCAACTTTTTCATCGCAGGACATTAAACCTGTTTACGATTCCCTGCGACTCACGGACTTTAACATCAAAAAAATTGAAATTTTAGCGTATTCCTCCATAGAAGGTACCCTAGAAAATAACAGTGCTTTACAAAAGAAGAGATCGGAAAGTATTATCAATGCCCTGCAGTCTTTTCAAAAACCTACTATTCAAACGGATATAAGTACTTCTGAAAACTGGGTAGAATTCTTAAATGACATTTCAGATACCGAATACGACAACCTAAAATCATTGACCAAAAAGGAGATAAAAGAAAAAGTCAATAATGGATTGGAAGAAAATTTAGAAGTATATCTAAAAAATCATCGGAAGGCGCTTATCAAATTATATTTGGACAAAATAGATAGTTATGCATCGCTGTCCGGGGAAACCTTGGTCATGAAAATTAACGATGCCTTATCAAATGACAATTTGACGCAGGCCGAAAAATTACAGAACTCCCTCTTCCATAAAATGAAATCCAAAGAAGTTAGTCCTGAACTACTGTATGAGTTGGATATTCCCAAACAAAAGAAGTTTGTTGACTTTTTTAATTCTACTTCTGCGTTTCGATATGAATTAGATCGCAACAATTTGCTTTCCGCATATTACGAGTTCCAAGAAATCAATAAATGGGCTCCAGACAATAAAAAAGTTGCTTATAATATGTTGGCTCTAAAATTAAGAATCAATCATTCCTTCAAATCTATCCCAGAAGAGGGTAATCTTGTTCAAAAAATAAAAGGTCTTGAAAAACTGGGTATCGATAAAAGTCTTGTAGATCGTATGATGGTCAATTACCATATCACCAAGTCAGAACTACTCCTTCGTGAAGGCTTGTACGAAGAAAAAGATGAATCCGTAGCGTATATATTGGAAACGTATAAGAAATTTGAATTAAGTGATGCCGATTACCTAAGTCTTGCCCAATATCTGACGTATTATTTTGACCGGGAAACCGCCATAGCATTATTACAAAACAAAGTTGATGATATTAACGTAAAGGAAAAATTGTTGTTCTATTATCTAAATCTGACCATAATTGATGATAATCTTGTTGAAAAACCAGCGTACAGAAAGATAATGCTTAATGCCATTGCCAAGGATAAAAAAAGGTTTTGTAAACTTTTTGATCCAAATTTGGATGGTGGTGTTACCTTTCAGCTACTGGATAATCCTTTTTTAAAACGCACCTATTGTGAAAACTGTTCTAATTAAGGCATCTTTTGCTAACGCCAACCTCGAGCTCATGCCAATTACAAGAACCTTTCTGCCAAAAAGGCAATAAAGAGGGAATATTCGTTATTTTAGTTTCATATATAGCAGAACTATATATGTTGGCACATGGATAAAACTGTTGTGCAACATTAAATATAACAGAGGAGTACTTAAAATCATGCTCCATAGAAACCATATTCAAACTTCAATAGTATAGTACCAACTAAAAAAACCTTAATGAAAAAATTAGCTGTTCTCGCACTTACATTCTTATTAATTGGCCTACCATGTATCCAAGCCCAGAAAACAAAAAAAGAAGATACGCAACCTCTGGACAAAGTCAATATTGATGGGCTTAAATGGCGAAGTATCGGACCTTCATTAACTTCCGGAAGAATTTCAGACATCGCCGTAAATCCTAATAATCCTTTTGAATATTATGTTGCTTCGTCTGCTGGAGGTGTATGGAAGACCGTTAATTCAGGAATCGATTATGTTCCCATTTTTGATAATGAAGGTTCCTACTCCATTGGTTGTATTACCATAGACCCTAACAATTCCAATGTTATTTGGGTAGGTACCGGAGAGAACAACAACCAACGTTCCGTGTCCTACGGGGATGGTATTTATAAATCCTTGGACGGTGGAAAAACATGGAAAAATATGGGGTTGAAAACATCGGAACATATAGGACGGATTATTGTCCATCCTGAAAATTCTGATGTCGTTTATGTTGCGGCTATCGGTCCGTTATGGAGCAAAGGAGGCGAAAGAGGCTTATATAAAACCACGGATGGAGGGAAAACATGGAACGCCGTACTTACCGTAGATGAACATACTGGTGTTAATGATGTGCAAATGGATCCTAGAAATCCTGATGTGTTATATGCGTCTACTTTTCAGCGTAGAAGACACGTCTTTACCTATGTTGGCGGTGGCCCGGGCTCTGGAATGCATAAAAGTACTGATGGTGGAAACACATGGACAGAAATTAATGCTGGACTACCTAAAACGGAATTGGGACGTATAGGCTTGGCGATTTCCCCGGCTAATCCAGAAATCATTTACGCCATTGTGGAAGCTGCAGATGGTAAAGGTGGATTTTTTGCCTCTACAAATAGAGGTGCCAGTTGGGAAAAAAGAGGTGATCATAAAACTAGCGGAAACTACTATCAAGAAATTATTGCCGATCCCATTGATGAAAATACCATCTATTCAATGGACACCTGGATGTCTGCAAGCCATGATGGCGGAAAAACATTTAATATGGTTGGTGAAGTCACAAAACATGTGGACAACCATGCCATGTGGATAGATCCCAATAATACTGCACATTGGCTAGTTGGCTGTGACGGAGGAATTTATGAAACATTTGATGCTGCAAAGACATGGGATTTTAAAGAAAATATTCCTGTAACCCAATTTTATAAAGTGGCCGTTGATAATGATTATCCGTTTTATAATGTCTATGGAGGCACTCAAGATAATTTTAGTATTGGTGGTCCTTCTAGGGTATTGACCGGCCACGGAATTACAAATTTTGATTGGTTTATTACCAATGGAGGAGATGGGTTTGAATCGCAAATAGATCCGGACAATCCTAATATTGTCTACGCCCAATCCCAATATGGATTTTTGGTCAGATACGATAAAAAAAGTGGTGAAATCGTCGGCATTCAACCTAGCGAACGGGAGAACGAAAATAGCTATCGGTTTAATTGGGATGCTCCCTTGGCCGTAAGTAAGCATGCATCTGGGCGTTTGTATTTTGCAGCCAATAAGGTATTTCGTTCCAACGATTATGGTAATAGTTGGGAGGTCATCAGTGATGATTTAACCCAACAAATCGATAGGAACAAACTAAAGGTCTTTGATCGTGT
>CALEYA010000041.1 GCA_937926215.1 uncultured Croceitalea sp.
GATAGCATTCCATCAAAACCCGTAAAGTCAAAAGACTGTATTCGTTCCTGAAGGGCTGCGGTATCATTATGGCCAAACAAACCTGCGATCAAAGGCAATCGACCATTATTTATTTTTTTAGTAAAATCAAATACTTCGAGGCATTCCTTACGACTCAGTGTTATCGCTTCGCCAGTCGTTCCGAGTGAGACTAAGTAATCCGCTCCTCCTGAAATACAGTGATTAATGATCCGCTCTAATGCGGGATAATCCACGGCTTTAGTAGACGTAAAAGGGGTAACTAAAGCAACTCCGGTTCCGGAGAAATTGGTTGATATCATGCCCTGCTGCTATTCTTCAAACGGTTCAGAAAATAAGATACGTGTTTTACAAAAAAATCAAGATTAGGTTGACGAGAGGTATCAATCATCAAATCATAGCAATGTAATTTTTCAGAATATGGTCCTACCCGTAAATGTGCCTGAGACAAACCAGATACAAATTCAAGTGCGGGTTGCTGATCCAAGTATAAATTGATTAAAAAATCAAATGGCTGGTTGATAAAGCTGTTGATCGCTTCATCATTGGGATACTGAAACCAGTTAAGATCTTTTTTGGTAAAATGCTTGAAAGCAAAATTTGAGTTTGGTTCATTTTCCTGTAGGAAAGCAAATAGCGTGACCTCTTTACCTTTGGTGGTCAGTTCTTCGGCGTATTGTCGAACAATATTTCTGTGTTGAGGATCCGTAGCATCAAATAAAAGTCCGACCGTCCGTGCTTGTTCAAAGCTTACAGGATAACGGGTAATTTTACGTTGCTGGATTTTAGCTAGCAACGACTGATCGCGTTGGCTCGCTTTCCATTCATTAAAAATTCTCATAGTAATGGTGGTGATGGTTGTTATCTAAATTTGTAGGTTAGATTTCACCATTTTTTACACTGTACTTTTTTTGTTGAAATGTTGAATCGTTGAAATGTTGAGAACAAATAGGTTTTCTCGATTCAACGACTTGCCAATTTACAAAGAAAGACAGTTTTAAAATTCATAATTAAGCATGAACTTTAAGTATTGTGTATAGTATACACCAACGAAGCTCCTTCAACGATATTTTTTAAATAACAATATCGTTACTCCGCTGTTTTGGGTTCTACGATTGATTTTTCCTTCAATAAATCGTAGTGTCCCATTTGGCTATACTTATGAATACGTGCTTCGATGCGTGCATCTGGATCCATTTCCTGTAATTCGGCGATGGATTTTTTTAATTGTTTTTTCAACATTTTAACGGCTTCTTCTGGCGCTGAGTGTGCACCACCTGGTGGCTCTTTGACGATCCCGTCTATGAGGCCAAATTCGAGCATATGATCGGCCGTTAGTTTGAGTGCTTCGGCAGCTTGCTCTTTATAATCCCAGCTACGCCAAAGGATAGAAGAACAAGATTCCGGCGAAATAACCGAATACCAAGTATTTTCCATCATAAACACCTGATCACCCAATCCAATACCGATGGCTCCACCAGAAGCTCCTTCACCGATTACGGCACAGACGATCGGTACCCGTAGTTGCGCCATTTCAAAAAGATTACGTGCAATGGCTTCGGCCTGTCCACGTTCTTCCGCTTCTAGTCCTGGATAAGCTCCCGGTGTGTCGATGAGAGAAATGACCGGTAAGTTAAACCGCTCGGCCAATTTCATCAGACGGAGTGCTTTACGATACCCCTCGGGATTTGCCATTCCAAAATTACGAAACTGTCGCATTTTAGTATTGACGCCCTTTTGGTGTCCAATAAAAACAACGGATTGACCATCCAGGTTACCGATACCGCCCACGATGGCTTTATCATCTTTAAAATAGCGATCACCATGTAACTCAATAAACTTTTTAGACATCTCTTTAATGTAAAAGAGAGAATAAGGTCGCTCTGGATGACGAGAAAGCTGTACTTTCTGCCAACCAGTTAAGTTATTATAAATGGCTTTACGCTCACTTGTAATTTTATTTTCTAGTTCGGTGATCTTATCAGATACATCGATATCACCAACTTCACCGACCTGCTTAATTTTATCAAGCTGTTGGTAAAGACTCTCTAGGGGTTTCTCAAATTCTAAAAACACCATAACTCGAATGTTTTTTTTGGGTGTTGACTTCAGTAAAAAAGGTTAACTGATTACTCGTCTTTGCAATGTTTGTGCTATTTAGGACATATTAGGTCATACAAAGATGGTAAAATCATTGGGATTGGCACCCTTTGCAGGAAACTTTTTTTATTTTTAGTGGTAAACTATTGCATGTTTGGTAAAACAATTTTACATTTGCATTCGCTGAAACGAAAATGTTCGTTTTTAGAAAGAAAATAATCATTAAGCTAGATAGCTTTTTAAATTAAAATATTGGTCTGGTAGTTCAGTTGGTTAGAATACCTGTCCCGAATTTCTTCGGGAGGGTCGAAGGGTCGAGATCGTAACATTAGTTTAAGATAATTTTTTGAAAATATTGGTCTGGTAGTTCAGTTGGTTAGAATACCTGCCTGTCACGCAGGGGGTCGCGGGTTCGAGTCCCGTCCAGACCGCAATTTGCAAGCCCTTCACAATTTTTGTGAAGGGCTTTTTTTGTGCCTGCTGTGAGATATTTGCCCAATTTTTGGAATCAATTTATTTTGAAAATTTGGTCCAAAAAGAAATTCCAATTCTATTTTTAGGGTTTAATGCTTAAAATCATAGTTTTTGAGCCGATTAGGAATCTTATTCGGCTCAAAAAAGTATAAAATTTGAGCCAAATACGCGAAATTCCTCCTGATAATTAGTATACGGATTGCTGAAGATTTGATTAGGCTATAGAACTATGCAAAATGGTTAGAACCAGTACATGCTGCCCTAATTCAAAAAATTAGGATAAGCAATAGTTGATTTCTTTAAATTTTATATATAAATTGAACCATTATTAATACTATTGGTTCATTATGGGCGTAATTAGAAAATCGATAACCTTTACGGAACAGCAAGATGCATATGTTAAAAGCCTGATAGAACAGGGCTTTTATACAAATGATAGTGAATATGTCAGGGATATTATCCGTAAAGACCAAGAGCGCAGAAAGCGTATCGTAGATTTGAATGAGGCGCTTACAGAGGGGATGGAGAGCGGACCATCCGATGCCACTATAGATAGCATCTGGGAAGAAGCCATAAATGAGCATAATGCCGGAGCATAGTTATACAATAAGTATAAAAGCTAGGGGCGATATTAAGTCCATTGCCAAATACACCATAAGGGAATTTGGGGAAAGTCAATCTTTTAAATATGCAAAAGGCCTAAAGCAGGTTTTAGGGCAGTTGGCAAATAATCCAGATTTGGGTAGGAGATATGTGGCCGTAAAAAACCAAATGCTCTTGAGGTACCGATATAAATCACATGTGATATTTTATTATATCGATAACAAAGGAATTTTCATAGTTAGGGTTCTTAATGGTAAGATGTACTTTTCACAGCACTTCAAGTAAAATTAAAACCTCGTCAAGACCGTAAAAAGATTCTTGAAAACGAAGCTTTTTTGTAGATAAAACATAGGTTGTCATTACAAAAATGGCAAAAAGTACTAAGGAGGGTTTTGTTAGTGGTAAAGCCCATCCTGTTTTTCAAGCAGTTTATAAATCTCCTGACCTAAAAAGCTAATAAACTCTCAAAAAGCTTTTGGTACTTTTCAAAATCAAAGCAGTAAACTCGATTGACCCAAAAACAGGTATGAAAAAGCTGAATTATTTAAAATTCATTTTACTCTTAATTCTAATTTCCGGTTGTTCCTCAACCAAACTGGCAAACACGTATAAATCTGAAAACTTCAGTTCAATAAAGGGCCAAAACATATTGGTCGTTTCCAGAACACCACAGGAAAAAGTAAGAAAAGCGTATGAACGGGAAATATCCAAACAGCTAAAAGCGCAGGGATTGAATGCAACCCCTAGTCATCTGATATTTCCGGATCTTCAACCCTTGACGGATAAAACCGTGGAAAGGATAGCTAGCACCATCGCCATGTTCAGGGATGAAGGTTTTGACATTCTGTTATTAACATCCCTTAAAGACGTCCAAGAACAAGAGGTTCTTAAAAGAGAAGAGGGTTATGGTTCCCTATTGGATTATTACGGAAATAAATACCTTACACTTAAAGGGTATTATGACGATGTTTCCGCTCCACCGCGTTTGGAGCCAAGGGAATTGGAACGGCAAGATACCTATGCCAATGAAATTACGTATGTGCTTGAAGCGGTTACCTATAATTTAGGTTTAGAAGAAGAAAAGAGATTGTTGTCCGTCATCACGGCAGAAATAACCAATCCGGATACTGGAAACGGCGTTCGTAAAGGATTTGCAAAAATTATCTCTAAAAACCTACAGTAATAGTAGCGTTTTAGAAAACTAGTGCCATATCATACAGGTACTTCCGTTCCCCATTTAGAAGCATTGCTATCGGCTATTTATAAATTTAATGTAATACTAAGTTTATGAAGCAAATGAATTTTATCCCAAGGTTTTCAAGCTTGACCATATGCTTTATATCCCCTATGCTTTTCTATCTCACATTTTCAGAAGCAGTGGTGAAATCTCAAAGCATACTGGCCGTTATCGGAAACCCATACAACCCTAGTCAGCTTTATTTTGTAATGTTGGTCATGTTCCTTTTTATCATTAGGTTGCTATTGCATTTTGAAAAAGAGTTGAAGGCCACATCCTATCATAATGTTGCCCAAACTGGTCTTTCGTTCATTATTTCGGCAAATTTTATAGGCGTTATTGTTTCAGCTGCCTTGTTATTTCAATCTTTATAACCCCAAAACACAATGAACTTTTTTAACGACTCTACCCAAGTTAGATATTTCCTACTGCTACTATTGGTTTTTTGTAGTCAAGCAATAGGCGCGCAAGATTTATCCGAACTTTATGAAAAGGTCAACCCATCAGTAGTTGTCATTCTTACTGAAGAGAAATCATTACAGCAAGTTGGGGGCTATAGCCAAATAGTAAGTTCAGAAGGTTTGGGTTCTGGATTTCTAATTTCAAAAACCCAAATATTGACCGCGGCCCATGTTGTCGATGTTGCAGAACGGGTTTTGGTCCAGTTCCACGACGGCGAAATCATTGGGGCTACCGTAACCTCAAGTTTTGACGAGCCTGATATTGCCTTGATCACGTTGGCATTTCCTAAAAAAGATGCGCAAGTGGTCACTTTAGGCGATTCGGATACCATAAAAATTGGGGAACAGGTTTTTGTTGTGGGTGCCCCATTTGGTTTGGCACATTCCTTATCATCAGGTTACATAAGCGGACGAATAAAAAATAAAAAATCCCAAAACCCATTTACCAATAGTGAGTATTTACAGACAGATGCGGCCATTAATACTGGGAATTCCGGTGGCCCTATGTTTAATTTAAAAGGCGAGGTTGTTGGGATCGTAAGTCATATCAAGACCATTACCGGAGGGTTTCAGGGTATTGGTTTTGCCGCTACGGCAAATATTGCAAAAGAGCTATTGCTAAAACGAACTATTCCATGGTCCGGCGCCGAGTTTTTTCCGCTTTCCAAAGATGCTTCCAAACTACTGAATGTTCCACAAAACAATGGTTTATTGGTGCAGCGTGTAGTGCGTTCTTCCCCCTATGGTAAGTTGGGGTTACGGGGCGGAACCGTAAAAGCGACTATAAATAAAACGGAAATACTGCTGGGAGGGGATGTTATTTTGGCCATTAACGGTATCCGTTTCGAGATGACCGATGAAGCGCTTAAAAAATTAGGTGATTATGCGGCTTCCGTTAAACCGGAAGCACCTATTGTTTTGGAGGTCCTTAGGGAGGGGAAAATCATTTCGTTATCCAATTGAATACTTGATTACACGTACTACTAATCTTTAAAATCAGAATTATGAAAAAATTGTTTTTTATCGGAATGCTGTTCATGGCCTGTGCCATTTACGCACAACAACAAGATGAAGTAGGGGTTCGCCGCACCATGGATTTGTTCTATGACGGTTTTAATGAACGTGATTCCGTCAAAATTAAATTGGCGCTTGCCAAGGATATCACCTATCAAAAAGTAGAAGAAGTTTTTGGAAGCCAGGTTTTAAAAGATGCCGATTTATCCGAAGTGATGAAATCTATAGTGGCCATTCCAAAGACGACCAAGTTTGAATTAAAAATGGATAAGATCGTGATTAGTGCCAACGATGGCCATATAGCCAATGTTTGGACGCAATCGCAGTTTTATCTTTACGGTACATATTACCAATGTGGATCCTCTTCGTTTCAATTGATAAAAAGAAACGGGGATTGGAAAATCATTTCAATTTTAGACGATTATTCAAAAGAGAACTGTTTGGGACAGAAGTAAACCAAGAAAGCAAGCTTGGGGAAATGGGCATTTCATGAGGAAATTACTGTGTTGCAACTGCTGTAGGTTTTTATGTTTTTTCAATGGCCCAGGTATACAGCACTAATGACAAAAGGATGGATATACGAACAGTTGGTGACGCACTTACTTTCCAAGCAATAATCGCCATTAAATCAAATCCCTTTTTTATATTTAAGGTATGCGTATTTTGATGAAATCCCTTTATTTTTTAGTAGGCGTACTAATGACATTCGGCGCAATGGCACAGACCGGTGATGCCAACAAAGGCGAAGGCACACCTTTATTTACCGAAGCGGAATCTGACTACATAGACAAATGGTTCGCAGCATTTGTACAGGAAATGGAACTGTCCAAGGAAGTGGCTATGCGGTATCAAGAAATAACGAGTAAGTACTCCGCCAAAATGGACAGCATTGACAAAGACCATCCGGGAATCAGCAAAGCGGAGGCCATGGAACAATTTAATACCTTGATGCAAGAACAGCACCTGGAAATCAAGACCATTTTAACCACGGGGCAATATGAAATGTATTACGATACTATGAAAAAAGTGGTATGGTCCATTAATCAGCGACTTAAACAATTGTAGTCAACGCATTATGAAAAACAGCAGGCGTTATCTTTTTATGGGCGTACTCTTTCTAGCAGTCGGCTGCTCGTCAACGAAACTGATAGATTCCTGGAGGTCGCAAAGTTTTGATTCGCTTTCTAATTCAAAGATTATGGTGGTTTCCAAAGCCTCCGATCCAGAGGTGCGAAAGTCTTATGAGATAGCGATAGCAACCAAACTACGTGCCTTAGATCTAGATGTCCTAGAATCGCACCTGCGGTTTCCCGCGTTGCAAGAAGCCAATACTCCGGAAGAAAGTACACGGGTGGTAAAGATGTTTAAAGATGCCGGTTTCAAAGGAATCATTTTAACTTCCTTAAAGCAGACCATAGAGACACAAAATGGCAGTATTGGCGCACAACTGGAAATTCCAAAAGGCTATAAGAATAAATCAAATTTTGGATTTAATACCAGCACTTCCAATAGTTCCGTAGCCTCTACTTCTAAAACCTATGTTCTAGAAGCCCTTACTTATAATCTGACTTCGGAAGAGGACCGGCAGTTGGTTAATGTTTGTCTTGTAGATGTTACCGATCCGGATGCCCCTGATAGCATTAGAAAAACCTTTGCCAAGATAATAGCCAAACAGTTCAAATAACCAAAAATCGTATTCTTAAACCAACCTCAAATAGTATGTTGTTGATTCAAAATAAGATTTCAAATAAAACGGTAGCATGGGCAAAGGTCGTATTGATTTTGATGCTCTTCTCCGCATGCGGAAGCAAAAAAGCTATCGTACATCAACCCTCTTCCTTTGCTATCGCGCCTAAGAAACTAGCGGTTTTTATGGATGGCACTACCAACAACGAGCGCAGTTATACAAATGTTTCCAAACTATATAACCTAGTTTCCTTGCAGAATAATCCAAATGTTGGGGCGTCGTATTTAAGGGGCGTTGGCAATGGTGCCGACTTTGCGGGAATGATCACCGGTTCGGGCATACGCGGTGAAGTGTGCAACGGTTACCTATACCTTGCCCAGCATTATGATCACCGACGTAAGGATGAAATTTACCTCTTTGGGTTCAGTAGGGGAGCTTATGCCGCACGTATTTTAGCAGGGATGATCCATGCTGCGGGTATTGTTGATTTGAGTGAAATTCCACAGGACAAAAGACTACGATTTGTTAAAAGAATCTATAACGCCCATAAAGGGAACAAGACCTTGCAAGAAAGAAGGGAAGCTGTTTTTAAAGTAACCCAACAGGCATTGGATTACGATAGCTATAAAATAGAATTCATGGGCCTCTGGGATACCGTGGCCGCTTTGGGAATACCGGATTATAAAGATGATTACTATGTTGAAGAAACCAAATACAACGATCAACTTTGCAATGTTAAAAGGGCATCGCAAGCCTTGTCCTTAAATGATAATAGAGGTTCCGTTTTTACGCCTTCCATATTGGTCGATGATTATCTGGTGCAGGATTGCCGCGAGATCAACCCTAAGGACATCGTTAACGAAGTTTGGTTTTTTGGGGCCCATTCCGATGTTGGCGGCGGTAATTTGAATACGAATATCAGCGGGGTGTCCTTAAACTGGATGATCGGGCAATTAAGGGAATACGAATTACTGCCTAAGGAAGCCGTCGTTTATGAAAACCCCATGGACGTTACCAATGATCCCAGAAGGGGTTTTATGAAACTCTTTTACCCTAAAAAAGGCCGTAAGCTGATTTTCTTTACTTCTAAAAACGGTTTTAAAAAGGAAAAGCTAAAACTACACAGGTCCGTTTTGGACCGCTTGGAAGGTTCACTGCAAACCTACGAGGTAAACTTGATCAAACTCTTTGGGGAGTGTTTTGAAAAGAATGAAAAAGGAGGCTATGATTATTTGAAGACTTCCAACTGTTTTGATATTGAGTATTGATGAACAAAACTTCAAGTTGCCCGTGCCGCTTCAAAAGACGAAATCCATATCTTTAGAATATTGAAAATCACCACCATCTTATGACAAAAGCGCTTTACGTTACTACTTTAGAATCCCATAGCGGCAAATCTTTGGTCGTATTGGGTTTAATGCAACTTTTGCTGGGCAAAATGGCCAAAGTGGGTTATTTCAGACCTGTCATAGATGATGTGCAACCCGGAGGGATGGACAATCATATCAGCACCGTTGTGTCGCATTTTGGTTTGGATATCCCCATGGAGGAAGCCTATGCGCTGACCCAAAGCCAAGTGGTCGATTTATTCAATGATGGCAAGCAAGGGGATATCCTGGATACCATCATTTCAAAATACAAACGACTGGAGGAACAGTTTGATTTTATTTTGGTGGAAGGAAGTGATTTTTCCAGCGATGGTAGCATTATCGAGTTCGATTTAAATATAGACATCGCCAAGAACCTGGGCATTCCCGTTATTCTCGTAGATAACGCAAAAGGGAAAACCTTGGACGAGTTTTGTGGCAATCTGGAATCTGCCGTAAACACCTATCTGCAAAAAGGAATTGAACTTCTGGCGGTTGTTGCAAATAAGGTCCGTCCGGAGAACGTGGAGGTGGTCAACCAACGCCTAATAATGGAGCTAAAGGATAAAACCGTTGCCTTTACGGTTCCTAGGGTCAAGAATTTATCCCATCCCACGCTCAATGAAATTGTAGCGGCCCTTGATGGAAAAGTGCTCTTTGGCAAAGAAAACCTGGACAATCAAACCGGAAGCTTTGGAGTTGGTGCCATGCAATTGCCCAATTACCTCACACATCTACGGGAGAATAGTTTGGTCATTACCCCAGGGGATAGGGCCGATATTATGCTAGGGGCATTGCAGGCCAATCTTTCGGATAATTATCCATCGATCTCGGGGATCGTGCTTACGGGAGGTATTCTTCCGGACCCTGCAATTACAAAACTGCTGGAAGGTTTTGAAACCCACGTTCCTATCATTTCCGTACAGCAAGGTACTTTTGATACTACGAATTCCGTTGGTAACATCAAATCAAAAATTTATGCGGAAAGCAAACAAAAGATAGCGACCTCCATAACGCTTTTCAATGCCCATATTGATGGGGAGTTATTGCTGGAGCGTTTGCAAACTTTTGAACCCAAGGGCACAACGCCCAGAATGTTCCAGTATAACTTGTTGCAACGTGCTAAGGCACATAAGAAACATATTGTCCTTCCCGAAGGGGAAGATGCCCGAATTTTGCAGGCCGCAAGCGAATTGAGTGCTTTGGGTATCGTTAGTATTACGCTATTGGGTAATCGGGAAAAAATAGAAAAGAAGGCGATGCAGTTGGGGCTTGCTGTTTCCCATTTGAATATTCTGGATCCCGCGACCGCCCCAAATTTTGAAAGCTATGCGAATACCTTTTGTGGGTTAAGGAAACATAAAGGCGTTAATATGGATGTCGCCCGGGATACCATGCTCGACGTTTCCTATTTTGGTACTATGATGGTTTATAAAGGGGATGCCGACGGAATGGTTTCCGGTGCCGTGCATACTACCCAACATACCATACGGCCGGCATTGCAATTTGTTAAAACCAAAGCGGGTATCGGCGTGGTTTCTTCCGTATTTTTTATGTGTTTGGAGAATCGGGTTTCCGTATTTGGGGATTGTGCCATCAATCCAAACCCAACGGCAGAACAATTGGCGGAGATTGCGATATCATCGGCAGCTTCGGCAGCCGCTTTTGGAATAGAACCTAAGATTGCGATGTTGTCGTATTCCTCTGGAAGTTCAGGAAAAGGGGAAGATGTGGATAAAGTTAGAAAAGCTACGGAAATCGTTAAGGAAACACATCCAAACCTTCAAGTTGAAGGACCTATACAATACGATGCGGCCGTTGACCCTTTGGTAGGCAAGAGCAAACTACCCGATTCCGAAGTGGCAGGTCAGGCATCGGTATTAATTTTCCCAGATTTAAATACAGGAAACAATACGTATAAAGCGGTACAACGGGAAACTGGGGCCTTGGCCATTGGCCCCATGTTGCAAGGCCTTAATAAGCCCGTAAACGATCTGAGCAGGGGCTGTACGGTTGAAGATGTTTTTAATACGGTTATCGTAACCGCCATACAAGCACAAGAAAGTTAAGCACTATGCAGGTTCTCATTATCAATTCTGGGAGTTCATCCATTAAATTTCAGGTGATACAAATGCCTTCTGAAAGAGTGGTCTGTAAAGGATTGGCAGAACGTATTGGACAGGAAAATGCGGAATTGCATTATAAAGCAAAAGGAACCTCCTATTCCAAAGTATTGTCTTTATTGGACCATAAAGAGGGCCTTGGTGCAATAACAGCGATGCTACTGCACGATGAAGTGGGAGTTTTAAAGCATCCAGATGAGGTAGACGTAGTGGCACATCGTGTGGTACATGGTGGAAATCGTTTTGACCAACCGACCAAAATAGATAAAAATGTCCTGGCGGAGATTGAGCGTTTGGCTTCATTGGCACCGCTGCATAATCCGGCGAACGCGATAGGAATAAAAGTAGCTACCGAGATTTTTGGCAATACCCCCCAAGTCGCCGTTTTTGATACGGCCTTTTACCAAACCCTTCCGGAGAAAGCATATCGCTATGCGATACCCAAAACCCTTGCGGATGACCATCATATACGGGTATATGGTTTTCATGGTACAAGCCACAAATACGTGTCCGAACAGGCAATTGCCTATCTGAACAAGCCTTCGAGTAAAATTATCAGCATCCATTTGGGTAATGGGTGCAGTATAACCGCCATTAAAGACGGAAAGAGTTTGGACCATTCCTTAGGTTTTGGTCCCTCTAACGGACTCATCATGGGCACGCGTAGTGGTGATATTGACCAGTCCGTGGTTTTTTACCTGATGGATAGTTTGGGAATGTCATCAAAAGAAGTAAACCAGCTATTGCAAAAACAAAGTGGGCTTTTAGGACTTACGGGATATTCAGACGTTAGGGAAATACAACGAGGAGCGGAAGACGGAAACCGCCAGTGCCAATTGGCCCTTGCCATGGCATCGTATCGCATCAAGAAATTTATAGGAAGTTATGTAGCGGCACTAAATGGTGTGGATGCCTTACTGTTTACTGCAGGTATTGGTGAAAATTCCAGTAGGTTACGTGCTATGGTCTGTGAAAATATGGAGGCATTGGGCATTCAACTAGATACACGGAAGAATACACAAAAACTAGCGGATATCTTAGAAATCCATCAAGACGCTTCCAAAGTTAAAATCCTTGTTGTTCCAACCAATGAGGAATTGGAAATTGCCAAGCAGACTTTTGCATTGGCATTTTGATCCGTCTTATGTATTGGAAAATTTGGGGATCAAGAATAGAAAGTCGTCCGTTTCGAGGAAAAGGGCTTTATTGCCTTAAAAAGGCCAAATTACAGGAATCAATGCAAGGCTTGCCAATAAAAAGAGTACGAGCAAGGGTGCTCCGATTTTGAAGTAATCTGAAAAGCTATACCCTCCGGCGGTCATCACCATGGCATTGGTGGTTGTGCCAACCGGTGTTAGGAAGGCCGTTGAGGCACTAACGGCAACAATGACCATAAATGGTTTTGGGGACAACCCTAGAGCAGTTGCCGCTAATATGGCAATAGGGGCCATAAGTACTGCGGTTGCGGAATTGTTTATGACTTGACTAAACAGACTGGTCAATAAAAAGACGCCCCCTAACATTAATAAGGGATGAATGTTGCCAAGGTAACTAACAAGTCCATCTGCCGCATACTGTGCCACGCCGGTCTTTTGAAGTGCCAAACCCATAGGAATCATGGCCGCAATCATGATTACGCTCACCCAACTGATGCTTCTGTACACTTTTGGTATGGGTACGCAACCTGTGAGTACTACCACTCCCGCTGCAAGTAAGACGGCAATGGTACCTGGGACTATTTTAAATACCATCAAAATAACCATTAGCAGCAGGGAACCCAAGGCAATGTATGACTTTGGGGTGAGTGAGGGTACATTTTTAACCATACTCTCCGGACTTCCCAGCAACACCAAATCCTTATGGAAATCCAGTAGCCCTTCTATGTTTTTCCAAGTTGCCCTAACAAGAAGGGTATCCCCGGCCTTCACCTTGATATCTTTCTTTTTAAGCGGTTTGTTGTTTCTGGAAACTCCCAAAAAATGGATGTCAAACCTTTGGAAGTATTCCCCAATCTTAATTTTATTTCCAATTAGCGATGATTTAGGCACGACCATAACTTCTGCCATCCCCACTTCTTGGTTTATAATTTGATCGGTCAACGCTTGGTTCACGGAAGTGATGGGCTGTAAGGCCAAACCAAAATCCAACATTAAACGATTAATCGCGTCTGGGTCCGCTCTCACAGTGATACAATCGTCTACATCAAATTGCGTCGTTGGAGGTGGAAAATCAATAAAAACGGGCTTTCCGGATTTTCCCCTTTTTAAACGGGTAATGGCAACTTGGTAGCTATCCTTAAAGGGCCAGTCCTTAATGGTACTGCCTATCAAAATCGAAGAGGAACGAATCCGAAAATGCCAAAAGTCCTCGTCTAGATTATAGGATTCCGACCACCTTTGCATTTCCGTTTCAATATTAACAGGTCGGTTTTTGGTCTTATGTCCCGGTAACAACCGATAGCCAATAAATCTAAAATAGAGCATGGCAATAAGTAAAAGCGGTAGTCCAATAAGGCCAAATTCAAAAAATGAAAAACCTTCGAATCCTTGTTCGGATAAGGTGTTGCTAACAATAATATTCGGGGGGGTTCCCGTAAGGGTCAACAAACCGCCGGTATTGGACCCAAAAGCAACAGGCATCAACATTTTTGAGGGCATTGTCCCCACGTTCCATGCCGCCGAAACGGAAACGGGGAGTAAGGTAGCCACCGTCCCTGTATTGCTCACAAAGCCAGACAAAAGCCCGGAACCTAAGGTTAAATAAAGTAAAAGTTTGATTGCCCTACCCTTGGACCATTCAACGAGTTTTATCCCTACGATTGCCGTCCACCCGGTTTGGGACAGTCCGTCCCCAACAATAAACAAGGCCCCGATCATAATGACGGTAGGGTTGCTAAATCCGCTTAAGGTTTCCGGTAAGTCTAGAATTCCGGTAAGGAACAAGCTCATCATGGAAAGCAACGCCACAATATCCGGTGGAAACTTTCCCCAGATGAACAGGGCAATGGTCAAGACCAAAATTACCAACATCAACACCATCAGTATATTACCATTTAAAAGGTTTTATTCCTACCCCGTATTCTATATAGTCGGCTGCACCCCCGTTTAAGGTCTTCAGCCCAATCTGGGCAAAGATGCGATTATTCAAATCATACCGCAATGCGGGTCTCATAAAAAATCCTCCTTTACCCCTATCGTCCGATAGGTAGGTGCCTATTTGAAATTTAACGGTAAATTTATAAAACATAAAATCATAGCCCACATGCACTCCGGAAAGTAAACGTTCCGATGTTTCCAAGTTTCGCAATCTATTGTCCCAAAATACATCAAAACCACCGTTTACACCATGCATTTCATTAAAACGGTGTTCATAATCCAAAACCAAGGACCCTGTTCCGTACAAGGTGCTGGTGCCTTGATCTTCATCGCGTTGCGAGAATCCACCGGCCAAGTACACACTCAATGCGTTTTCCGAGGTAGTATCACGGGGAGACTTCGCCGGGCGATTGAACCTTGCGGGTAAAGGATCGCCTGCAAACAAATCTTGGTTTTGTTTTCTTTGTTCTGGGTTGTAATGGTATCGCAGTCCTATATTGATCCCATAGAGATTTAGACCGTTATTGGGCAGAAAGGTGGATCCATTGCTAAAATGGCTCACATCAATACCATATAGAATATCCAGCTCACGGGAGAACTTATAGGCAAAACCAAAGTCCAAATTAAAATACACCGCTGCTTGGGCCCCAATGGATTCGTTAAGTGGGTTTTCTTGGGAATCAAAAGGGTTTAGACTATAGGTCAGTCCCAAGGAAGGTTCTATACTAAAGACATTTTTCCTGTCAGAGTCGGAAATTGGAAAATTTATAAAGCCGTAAATGGCATTGGGTACACCAAATACTTGGGCATCGTTCAAAAACCCCACATAGGCCCCTATCCCATAGGAAGGATAGCCATATCTGCTGGCCCATCCTTGTGGATCGGTAGGTTGCCATCCTAATTTTGCGGTAATTCCACCATATCCATTATCTAGAACCCCACTGGTTCCAAGGGCATTGTCCGATTTTAAGAAAGCCCCATAATGGGATTTAATTTCTAGAAACTTGAATTTGTTCACGGGAGCATTCCCATCAACCTGGGCACCTACTACCATGCCAAGTACCAGTAAAACAGGGGTGAAGATTCTTTTCATTTATTTAACTTAATGTTCAACCAAAAACTGATAGTAAAAACTTAATGATCAAGGCATTAGAGAGGTCAATAAAAAACGCGCCTACCAGCGGAACTACAATAAAAGCCTTAGGAGAGCCCCCAAATTTTTTGGTGACCGCCGTCATATTGGCTATGGCCGTGGGTGTGGCACCTAAGGCCAACCCTGCATATCCTGAGCTCATTACGGCAGCATCATAATCTTTTCCCATAACCCTAAAAACGACTACGATCACAAAAAGGGATACCACCACAAGTTGTGCAATAACAATGAGCAGTAATGGTCCCGCCAAATCGGCAAGCGTCCATAATTGAAGGCTCATCAATGACATGGCCAAGAAAAGCCCCAAGGACAGATCCGAAGCCATGGCCAAGGCTTTTGAATTTTCTGGTTCCCAATGAAAGTTTTTGGTAAAAACAGGTATAAGGTTGGTAATGATAATACCTGCAAAGAGTGCGGTTACAAAAGAAGGAAGGGCCAGTCCCATCCATACCAATACCTCATTAACCCCTATACCCAGTCCTGCCGTTGAGAAGATGAAATAAATCATCTGCAAAACGTTATTGTAATTCATTTCTACGGTATCGCCTTTACCATGGCGGACACCTACGGAAATAGGCTTGTCCTCCGTTGGTTTTAGTTGGTATTTTTTGATCAAAAACTTGGCAATTGGCCCCCCTATAAAACCGCCGAGCACCAAACCAATGGTCGCACACGCAATTCCCATTTCCATGGCATTGGAGATTCCAAAATCATTCATAAAGGTGGGTACCCAAGCTATGGTAGTCCCGTGACCCCCACTAAACGAGACGGAACCGCCCAAAATGCCCGTTACATTGGGTAGGTCGGTGAGATAGGCAATGCCCACACCGGTAAGGTTTTGGACAAAAAGATAGCCCACCGCCAATACTAAAAGCAAGAGTAATGACTTGCCCCCTTTCAACAAAGTTTTTAATCTGGAAGAAAGCCCAATGGTGATAAAGAAGATGATAAGAAGCGCATCCCTCAATTCTAGCGCAAAACTCACCTCAATTCCCGTAATGGCATACAAAATGCCAAAAAAGATAGAAAAAATGACCCCTCCGGTAACTGGCTCGGGAATGTTATAAGCTCTAAAAAATAAAATTTTCTTGTTAAGGTATTTACCTAAGAACAAAACTAAACAGGCAACTACAATAGTATCTCTTGGGCTTATCTCCATGGATTATTTTGGTGTTACGATCTGGTCCGTCATCAATTGGTTCACCATTCTTTTGGTAAAACTTTCCGAAGCGTTTTTTAAGGAAGATGGTTCTAAAAGCGTAGATTGCCCGGTCCAGACCATAGTCTCTTTTCCCTCGTATAAATCCCCTTTTACATCATAAAGAATGGCCTCAATGAGGTATGATTTTTCAGAAGAATAGTAGCCGGGCGTCGTATACGTTTGGTAACTCCTAACAATGTATTTACCAACCCTGTAATAGGAGGGTACATAGAGCGTTTCACTTGGCTTATAGCGATCTGTTTCTTTGGAATCTACCAATGCCATGGTGATTACGCCATCTAAGTCATTCTCCTTAATGATCTTGATATAATCCTCGGCGGTTCTAATTTCTTCCGTACCACCGGGAGGAAACAGGGTTATTCCTTCAATGGCGTTGATACCCTGTTCTCTTAATAAGGTGACCGCATCTTTTTCAAAGGTATTACGGGCGCTAAGGTCTTTGCCGATACCAATTACCGCTATTTTGGAATAGTCCCTATCGGTATATCCTTCTTTGGTCCAAGTAGAACCCATTTTTGCGCTACCGCATCCCTGTATAATACCAACGGTTAAGATGATAGTTAGAATGGATAGCGGTTTTGAAAATCGAAAACCTACATTTTTCATTTGGAGTGTTCTTTAAACTTAAAATATAACACTAAATGTACCATGTCCAAATAGGGCCTTTACTATCATTTTAGACCACTTGAAAAGAAAATTAAGCCTCTTGTTCCATTTAAGAAAAAAACGGCCTAAAAACATTACTTTTATTTGGGAATCAAAACAACAGGCCAAAATAACTGATGAAAGGTGAAATTAAAATCAAGCATTTGATTGCTCTGCCCTTAGGGCTTAGTCTACTCATAAACTTTAGCGAGATACTGCTTTACCTTGATTCTCCCTATGTGTTTTTTGATACGCCACGGCCTACCTCCATTTTGGTCATTGTTTCTAGAATAGTATTAATTTTTCTGTATTGTTTTCTTGTATTGTACCTCAATGTATATAAAATAGACCAATGGTTGAAAAAGATCAATGCGAAATGGGTATCCCTTGGTTACCTAATAATTAATTTCTTCGTATTCATTACCACCTTTTTTTCCTTTATATCTTTTCAAGATAGTGTTGTTCTTAAACTACATGAAGGGGAAGCAAGGGGTTTGGGTTTTGTATGGTTGGTTTTTATGGTCATTTGCATCTTATGGGCGGCGATCCTTAAGTTGCGCGCTGGTATAAGGGAAAAGGTCGTGGATCAGCAACCCTTTGTTCGTTATAGTGGGGAAGCACAAAGCTTCAATCACGATATGGACATTTTTAAACAGAGCTATTTGACAAACTTTTTACTTCCAAGACAAAAAATACTGGAGCCTGTTAAGGTGAAGGACTTTGCCATGTTTTATATTGATGATTGTGTTGTAAAGGGAAAGACCTTTGATTCTAAACTATACTTTCTGGATAGGAGCATTCAAGAACTGGAAGAAAAATTAAACCCCGCTATCTTTTTTCGGGCTAATCGGCAATGTCTTATCAATAGGGATGCCGTAAAGCATTTGTCGCCGGAGTCCTTTGGAAAAATGGAATTGACCTTAAAGATTGCCCATAAGGAAGCTATTGTAATAAGCAAGCTTAAAACCAAGGATTTTAAAGATTGGCTGGTGCAATTTTCGACCTAAGAATACTCCATTTCAACCGCATTATTATCCACTTCACTTCATAAAAATTTTAAAGCCCTTTTTTGTTTAATAGTTTCTTTCTGAACGCTAAAAAGGCTTATTTTCATTGGACTTGTCAAAAGAGTCAGGAAAACGGGACCTTAAATGACAATGGGTAGGCATAGGTCAGTATAGGCCCTCCATTTCATTCTTTTTTAGAAAGGTATTAAACAATGGTAGAGCCAATTTTATAAAGGGCATTTATGGGGCAGAAGTATGAAATATGTCAAATAGCACTGTTAAATCCGATATTCAACATTTTGGAAAGCCGTGGGGTTGATCCTAAAAAGTTGATCAAAAAAAGCAAGTTAAAGTATTTTGACCTTGATTTAGAGCAGCAGTACGTTCCCCTTGATGCGGTTTATGATTTTTTCGGAAAGATAAAAAACCACCTGTCAGATGGGTTTCTAATAGCATCTTTCCTAAAGTATTTTGAGCTATCCAATTTGGGGGATTTTGGAAGATACTTGGCAAAATTACCAACCCTTTACAGTGTATTGCACCAGTTTGTGATCCACAAAGCCATTTTTCAAACCAATCTAAATTGCAGTCTAAGTGTCTATGACGATAGTGTAAAGTTTGCCTTTTCCTATTTGGATGGGCCAACACCAAGCCGAAAGATAGGAGAGAACATTTTTATGGCCATTTTTTTGCAATTGTTCAGAACCTATACGGACAAAAATTGGACGCCAGATGAAATACATGTTCCACATAATAACACCAAGGAAATCAGAAAGTTGTTTCCCGGTAAAGACTGCAGGGTGATTGCCAACCAGACCACGTTTGCTTTTATTTTCCCCCGGGAGATTCTAAAATCTGTTACAACAATGCGGGTCCAATTTTCCAATGTGGTATTGCCCAAGGTTCCTGCTAAGCGCATTTCCAATACCATAGAAGAAGTCTTAAAAAGCTATAAATCCGGATATATCCCTTCCCTTAGTGATGTAGCACAACATTTTAATGTCTCTGAAAGTAGTATTAAAAGAAGCCTTAAATCCGAGAACACCAAATTTTCCAAAATCTTGGAGAATATACTGTACCAAAAAGCAATTGTCCTATTGACGGACTCTGATCTTAACATCACCCTTATCAGCGAGTTTTTAGGCTATTCCGATAGCCCCAATTTTATACGCTCTTTTAAAAAATGGTCCGGTAGTACGCCAGGTCAGTTCCGGGATTTAAATGGCTGACCCATTATGATAATGAAGTTGCCTAAGAAATTACCTATTCTTATATTGGATTAATACGGGGTCTAAACTGCGATCTTCGATTTATAGAAACGGATAAGAAACCAACCTATGAAATTAAAGTTTTTTGGAACAAGGGGCTCCGTGCCCGTATGCGAAAAAGGGTTCCAAGAATTTGGGGGCAATACCACCTGTGTAGCCGTTTTTGGCGATGCGGATAGTGATGTGCTCGTTTTTGATGCGGGAACCGGTGTACGGAGATTGGGCAAGGAACTTATGCAGCAAGAGTTCTTTCCCGGAAGAAAAATCGTAATGGCCTTTTCCCATTTTCATTGGGACCATATCCAAGGCTTTCCTTTTTTTGACCCTGCCTATGACCCATCCAAGGAAATACATATCATTGCCCTTGGCAAAGACCTTCTTATACCCGATCTAAAGAACGTTTTCGCCAAGCAGATGGAAAGCACCTATTTTCCCGTAAGCCTGGATAACATGGGGGCCAATTTTTCCTTTGTTCTTAAGAACGTCAACGAGGAGACCTTTCCTGATGGAAGCATAAGAACACTGTTGCATAACCATCCTGGCGGAGCACATAGTTATCGGTTGGAAGCTGATGGAAAGGTCTTGGTCTATGCCACGGATATTGAGCATGGCCTTGAACTAGATCCAAAGCTCGTGGAATTTACCAGAAATGCCGATGTGCTCATTCACGATGCGCAATATACTCCAGAAGAGCTTCCAAATTATAGGGGTTGGGGCCATAGCAGTTGGGAGCAGGCCATTGAAGTTGCTGAAAAAGCCAACGTTAAAAAGCTCTTTCTAACCCATCACGACCCCAATCATGACGATGTCTTTTTGAACAAGGTAGAGCTGCTTTGCCAAGAACGTTTTGCAAATTGTTTCTTGGCGCGTGAGGGGGTTGAGATAACGCTTTAAGTGGGTTGGATTTTTTGGTAAAAGGCCCTTGGCCGCTAAAGAGATTCCTTTTTTGCAGTGGTTTTACCCTATAGTGGATTTTTTAATGCATAGCGGATTGAACGGCAAAGGATACCTAATTGTCTTTTATACCATTGAACATGACCTAATATGATAATAATGGTTCCGGTCAACGAGGATAAATTTACAAAGCTACCTCAATAATAGCGTGCCTAAGGAAAACCAAACTAATCGTTCTATTTGAAACCACATTCATGCTAGATACCCAGTTCACGGCAAAACGTCCCATTTTGCTCTTATTGCTTGTTCTTTTAGGACAGTTCGTATGCTCGCAAAACGTTACCGCGGATAGTTTGGAAACCCCTTTTAGAAAAGGAAGGTGGTTGACCGGGTTAGCGGGCAGCATAAGTTCTAACACCACCACCATAAATTCCGCTGACGAAAAAATAATAACCAACAATTTTGGATTGAATTTATCCACGGGCAAATTTGTTAAAGATCGCTTGCTTTTTGGCGGAATTGTCAATGCCAACAGGGCCAGTTCGTCCGGCAACGTTGACCGTGCGGAAGAATCGTTGTTTATTGGCCCCTTTATTTCATACTACCTTTCCAAAAATGAAAGGGGTTCTTTGTTTACCACCCTGTCACCCGGTTACGTGCGTTATAGGGACGAAACAAGCTTTAGCAATGTACCGAATCCCATTAGCGAATTTTCGGAAGGTGGGGGCTTGGGGGTGCTTTTAGGCCTTGGGTATTCCTATGTGATCAATGATCAAATAGCTTTTGATATTGGGTTCGATTTGAATTTGTTTTGGGTAGATGTGGATCTGGAACAACAACCTGCAAATATGATCAGCTCCCAAAACATAGCGGTCAGCAATATTGCTTTCACCTTTGGATTTAATGTCATTCTAGACGATTTCTTTTTCTAATGAAAAAACTAACAGTAGTTCTTCTTATTTTAATGATGCCGCTTTTTCTTATTGGACAGGGAAGGGAAGAAGGCTTTGTTCGCACGGATACCATAGGGAAGACAAAAAATATTAAGTTTATTGGGTTGCCTATAGCTTTTTATACCCCGGAGACCCAGTTTGGTGTTGGTGGAGGTGGGCAAATGTTCCTTTTGAACAATACCAACCAATACAATCAGCGATTGTCCAATATTCTTTTCAGTGGAATTTACACCACGGCAGGGCAAATAATGTTCAATGTTACCCCGCAAATTTATTTGGGAAAAGGGGATTACTTTATCGATGCGGAATATCTATTTGAAATCTATCCCAATTCTTTTTGGGGAATAGGTCCGGAAACCCCAGAAGAGAATGAAGAAGAATACGATCAAACCACCCACAAGGTCAAATTAAGTTTCTTAAAACGCTTACCTCCAGATCTCAACTTCGGTTTTACTTATAATTATGCCAACCATCAAGTAACGCAGGTGGAAGAAGGAGGGCTGCTGGACTCCGGGGCAATTTTAGGTGGGGACAGGACCGTTATCAGTGGTTTAGGTGCCGAGTTTAACTTAGATACAAGAAACGACACCAATTCGCCAACGGACGGACAATTATTTGAAATTGGGGCCCATTTCTCAAGTGAGATTTTGGGTGCTACCAGCAGCTTCAACAAATTCACACTTGATTTACGGAACTATGAACCCTTAGGAAAGAAAAGCACACTTGCGACGCAGATCTATATTGAAAACAACTTTGGCGACGTCCCGTTTCAAGGGATGGCGTTTTTTGGGGGTAGCAATAGTGCCAGAGGGTATTTTTATGGTCGGTTTATAGATAGGAACATGTATGTGATCCAGGCAGAATACCGCTATCGTTTTAAACCCAGATGGGCCTTGGCCGCATTTGGTCTTATTGGAAGCGTTGCCGGGGATTCTGCAGAATTGTTGGAATTCAATTCTGTTAAACCAGGATACGGGGCCGGAGTTCGGTTCAAACTCTTAAAAGACCAAGGAACATGGTTGCGACTGGATATCGGGAATGGGGCGGACGGTCAAAACGGAATCTATTTTGGCGTTAATGAAGCATTTTAGGCATTTCAAATGTCTTAGTGAATGATACGGATATCGGTATTTATTTTTACACAAAAATCGATACCTTTAAGCAAACAGCCTTGTATCAAGACCATGAGGCATTCGCAACAATACTGCTTAACATCGATAATCAAGGAAATACTGTAAGCCGTGAAATTGAAGTTCAACGTACTACCAAAAAAAGGCACTCCACTGCGTTCCTTCGCTGTTTTTGCGATAGCGGCAGTCCTTGGTATTGGCTTTTTTTTGATGAAGGAAGGTGAAGTGGTTTCCTATTTGTCCGATGATCCCCAGGCTTGCGTAAATTGCCATGTAATGACCCCTGTCTATAACAGTTGGATGCACAGTTCGCATCGTGAATGGGCTTCGTGCAACGGCTGTCACGTACCACAAGATAATGTGGTAAATGCGTATTACTTTAAGGCTATGGATGGCTTGTACCACGCTTCGATTTTTACGGCAAGAGCAGAACCCGAAGTTATTTTTATGCGCGAGGGCTCCCAAGAAGTAGTGCAAAACAATTGCATCCGCTGCCACGTGCAACAAGTCACACAAACAAAATATGATGGTTTTATAGAAAACCATGCAGCGAACAGGACCGAACGCCAATGCTGGAGCTGTCATAAAGAAATTCCCCATGGTAGGATCCATGGGATGTCTACCATAAAATATAATATTGCCCCATTACCCACCGACCAAGAAGAAATGGTGATTCCCGCTTGGTTGGAAAAAGAAATGGCATCTAAATAACAATCCTATGAAAAACAAAATTCTGTTTATCGTAACCCTAGTAGTCGTATTTTTATTGGGCTTGCTCGCCTCAAGCATCATCAATAGAAAGAGTGAAGCAAAATACCAATATGTACCCCAAGTAGCTATTAGTGAAAATGAACCTCGCAATGAGGAATGGGGAAAAAACTACCCAAGGGAATACCAATCATTCTTACAAACTTCCGAGACCTCCTTTGCTTCTTTTCAAGGTGGTTCCGCCATGCGCGATGTGCTTGAAGAAGACCCCAGATTGGTCGTATTGTTTGCGGGATACGGTTTCTCTAAGGATTACAATCAAGGCCGCGGTCACTTTTATGCTATAGATGATATACGGAACACGTTGCGGACCGGTGGCCCTAAAGGCCCGGGCGACGGACCTATGCCCGCTACCTGTTGGACCTGTAAAAGTCCGGATGTTCCCCGTTTAATGAACGAAAAGGGAATTGCAGAATTCTACGATGGAAAATGGGCTGACAAAGGGTCTGAAATCGTAAACCCCATCGGCTGTGCGGATTGCCATGACCCTAACAATATGAAATTACGCATTACACGCCCAGCACTTGTGGAGGCTTTTGATGCTATGGGCAAGGACATCAACAAAGCGACCCACCAAGAGATGCGTTCTTTGGTTTGTGCCCAATGCCATGTGGAATATTACTTTGACAAGAAGAAACCTGGTGCTGAGGGTACGCCATACCTAACTTTTCCTTGGAAGAACGGGATGAACGTGGAAGCCATGGAAGAATACTACGATGAGATGGAATTTTCAGACTGGACGCATAAAATTAGCAAGGCCCCCATGTTAAAAGCGCAACACCCAGGCTATGAAACCTATTTGACCGGAGTGCATGCCGATCGTGGTGTTTCTTGTGCGGATTGCCATATGCCATATAAAAGCGAAGGCGGACAGAAGTTTACCGACCACCATTTGCAATCCCCTTTGAACAATATTGCCAATTCTTGTCAAGTCTGTCACAGACAAGAGGCAGATAAATTACGTGCCAATGTATACGAACGTCAACAAAAGGCGACCGAAAACAGATTGAAGTTGGAAGACTTATTGGTCAAATCCCATATTGAAGCCGGTAAAGCATGGGAGTTGGGCGCTACGGATGATCAGATGCAACCCATACTTACGGATATCCGCCATGCCCAATGGCGTTGGGATTATGCAGCGGCAGCACATGGTGCCTCGTTTCATTCCCCGGTAGAAACGGCACGGGTTTTGGGTGGCGGCCTGAATATCGTACAAGAGGCCAGGGTAAAATTAGCCCGCTTATTGGCAACTTTAGGTTTTAACCAAGAAGTGCCCATGCCGGATATTGCATCCAAGGAAAAAGCACAAGAATTCATAGGTTTGGATATGGAAAAACTTATTAAGGAAAAAGAAGAGTTTAAAACCAATTTACTGCCCAAATGGTTAGAAGAGGCCAAAGCCCGTGAGGATAAAATGGATTCCAAAGAAGTGAGCATGACCAACAAGTAGCCGATTTTAAACCCTTTTCTTTAAAGGCTTTTAAGCCGAACACTTTTCATGAAACTAATCTACCGTATTTTTTCTTCGCCTGTATTGGCACTTGTTTTATTGTTGGTTTTTGCCATAGCCATGGGCACCGCTACCTTTATAGAAAACGATTTTGGGACCGCTACGGCATGGATAAAAGTGTATGACTCCAGCTGGTTTGAGTTGGTCATGTTGGGACTGGGCCTCTGTTTTGCGGCCAACATTTATAAATACAAACTTTGGAGAAAGGAAAAATGGGCCATCCTTCTTTTTCATATTGCTTTTATAGTAATCCTTTTAGGGGCCGGTATTACCCGCTATACTTCCTATGGAGGTATTATGCGTATCAGGGAGGGCGCATCTTCTAATACCATTATTTCGGATAAAAATTATCTGCAAGTCCATATAACCAATGGAAACCAGGTCAAGCATTTGGAAAGGGAGCTGTACTTTTCCCCTTTGACTAACAATGATTTTACGATCCAAACGGATTTGGAGGCTACCCCCATTACCATTTCACATAAGGAATTTGTTGCCGATGCCATTCCAGAAATTATCAACGACCCAGAAAAAGGGATGCCTATATTGCAATTGGTGGTTACCTCTGGAAATGGTAGGGAAACCCTATTTCTAAAGAAAGGGGAGATTGAAGAAATAGGAAGCCATAAACATAAAATAGGCTTTGAGGCAGCGGGAGAAGATGTTATCAATCTTTTTGAAAAAGAAGGTGAGTTCCAGCTATTGGCGCCACATCAGCTCGACTTTTTTATCATGGCTGATCAAACTGCGGGTATTATCAAAGGTGACACCTTGCAACCCATGACCTTGAGGACTTTATACCGCTCCGGTGATTTATCTTTTGTGCCGCTATCTTTTCATGAATCTGGGCGTATTGATATCGTAAGCTCGGCAGAAAAACCAAAAGATAATGATAAGGTCAAAGATGATGCCTTGGTATTGAAGGTTCGGGTAAATGATGCCACGGAACAGGTGAACTTACTCTATCGTGACGGTTTTTTACCCACCACGCATGAGGTTACGGTAAATGGCACCAGCATTAGTTTATCGTATGGTGCCAAGCCCATTGAAACCCCTTTTTCCGTACAGTTGAACGACTTTCAGTTGGAACGGTATCCGGGTTCTGAGAGTCCGTCCGCTTATGCCAGTGAGGTGACTGTTTTGGATGAAGATACTAAAATGCCTTTCCGCATTTTTATGAACAATGTTTTGGATTATGGCGGATTTCGTTTTTATCAAGCCAGCTACGACACCGACGAAAAAGGCACGGTTTTATCCGTTAACCATGATGTCTTGGGTACCAATGTTACCTATGCGGGGTATTTTTTAATGATGATAGGCATGTTCTTCACCCTTTTTGGCAAGGGTTCCCATTTTAGCACCATCAATAAAAAATTGAAAAAATTGAAAGCGAAAAAAGCGGTTACTGTGCTATTACTCATCGGGGCGATGAATGCAGCTCTTCATGCGCAACAGGCAAAGGATGCTATTTCGATACCCGATTTAGTAAGACAACAAGTCATTGAGGAGCAGCACGCGGCACTCTTTGGACGTTTGATGGTTCAAGATTTGGATGGGAGGATAAAACCCGTCAATACCTTGGCTTCCGAATTTTTGCGTAAAGTATCCCGTAAACCCTATTTTAAATACAAGGGTGATAATGATGAGGTTCAAATGGATGCCAATCAGGTATTCTTGGCCATGCATGTATCTCCGGGAGCTTGGCAACAGATTCCCATCATAAAAATAGACGCGGAGAAGGGCGGCAGTTTTTTTGATGCGCTAAAGATTACGGATGAGGGGTTGATCGCTTTTGATGATTTAATAAACCCCGGTGGGGATTATGTGTTTTCAAAAGTAGCGGAAGAAGCCAATGCAAAGAAACCTGCGGAGCATAATGAATTTGATAAGGAAGTGCTCAAGGTAGACGAACGATTTAATATTTTGTTCAATATTTTTTCAGGCAATTATTTAAAGATTTATCCCAATAGTCTTGACAAGAAGGATACGTGGTATAGTTACACGCATCATTTTAAGGATTTCCCGGCAGAGGACGCCCGTTTTGTACAAACCATAACCACATCTTATTTTAATGATATAGCGGCCAAAAAATGGGTGGCGGCAACAGAGAAGTTATCGTATATCAATACCTACCAAAGTACCTTGGGAAAGGCCATTATTCCTAACACTCAACGAGTAGAGGCAGAGTTGTGGTACAATGAAATGAACCTTAACTTTTGGTTGTTTCAAGTGTTTTTCACTTTGGGATTTGTATTGCTTGCGTTGGCCTTAGCTAAAATATTTGTGCAAAAACGTTTTATGGACGCACTATGGAACGTGCTGGTTATTCTTTCCCTAATCAGCTTTCTAATTTTTACAGGAAACATAGTGCTACGCTGGTATGTAGCACAACATGCTCCTTGGAGTAACGGTTACGAAATGTTGGTCTTTGTAGCATGGGTTTTAATGCTCTGCGGATTAATGACTTTTAGAAAATCAGACTTTTCTCTGCCTTTAGCAACCCTGTTTACAGGCTCTCTGTTGTTCGTTAGTTACTTGGACTGGTTAAGTCCGGAGATTACCAACTTAATGCCTGTATTGAAATCCTTTTGGCTTAAGGTACATGTTGCTACCATTGTTAGCAGTTATGCTCCCTTGGCCTTGTCTGCGGTTTTGGGTTTTATGGTTTTGGTTTTGATGATTATAGAAACCAAAAAATCCAAGGAAGCTATAGCGATTCGCATTAAAGAGCTCACTTATATTAACGAAATATCGATGACGATTGGCTTGTTTGTTTTGGCTGTGGGTACTTTCCTTGGTGGTGTTTGGGCCAACGAATCTTGGGGCCGCTACTGGGCTTGGGACCCAAAGGAGACTTGGGCCTTGATTTCCATAATTGTTTATGCTGTCGTATTGCACCTTCGTTTTGTTCCTGCCTTAAAAGGTCGATATACCTTAAATGTGGCCAGCGTTTTTGCTTTTGGTTCTATTATTATGACCTCTTTCGGTGTGAACTACTATTTATCGGGATTACACAGCTACGCAGCAGGAGACCCTGTACCTGTACCTAAGTTTATTTATGTTTTGATTGCCGTGGTAGTATTGGTATCAATAACGGCTTATCTAAAAAGAAAACACTTTTTTGTTCGCAAGTAGCTAAAACCTGTATCCAAGTTGTGCTGTTAATTGCTGCCTGCCTCCAATACCCAATTGTACCATAAAATCCCAATGTTTACCAAAGCCTTTATTGACTCCAAATAGTGCGTTCCATTGTGTGGGAATAAAATTCACATTATAGCGTAAGATATTCCCATCTTCCAATTCAAAAAAGCCTGATACATCTGAATCATAAAATTGACCCATACTCCCTGCAAACACATTGAGATTGTTGGGAAATCGATAGCCAGCTAAAAGCACATAGGCATTTGCGGTTGTTGTAGTATTGGCCTCCTCCACACTTGCCCTGATAAATTGATAGGTGCCACTTGCAAAGACATCTCCTATACCACCACCAAGGGTAACGGCACCGCCTATTATATTTGCACTTACATCTATATTTAGGGGCAATGATTGTGGGATATCACCAGGACTTAACCCTAAAAAAGGCGCCAAGTCCACGATACCTTGCCTAAATTCCGGATCTAGATTGAAATTCCCCGCTACGGTATTATCCGCTCTTCCTATAATCCCCGACACATTTAAAAAAGGGAAAATCCAAACATCGGGTCGCACAAAATAGGTATTTGTGGTTTGCACAATATTGGAGCTTTCCAAATCGAACAGCGAGCTTAAATCCGCTAATTCTCCATCTCCAAAACCAACACTGATTCCTTGAAAATCCAAATCGTCATCTTGGGAATGCACTATAACGTTTATGCCAACCGGTCTTGGTAATCCAAACCCAAGTTTTGTAGCGGGCTTTCCAAAAATTGGCAGCCCCCAACCCAAGGTCACGTTAACGGTATCTACAACTTTCTCAGTATCAAAAAAAGCGGAAGAGCTTGGTTTTCCCGCCCAAGAAACCCTGGTTCCATTGGGAGTTGTGTAATCTGCTGTTTTATAAGTAAATTCAAAATTTTGACCTTTTACGGTATAACTCTCTTTAATTTCGGAAATTATATATCCTTTTAGTTCCGTGACCCTTTGATAATATACAATACGTTTAAAATTTTCCTTGCCTTCGGAAAGTTTTTTTAAACTACTTAATTCAATTTTTTCTAAAATGCCATTCGAAATAAAAATTTGACCATCATACTTTTTAATATCCTTTAATTCAGGTTCGATATTGTTTTTAGAGTACCGGTAACCAAAAACAATTTCTTGCGAATCGGACCTTACTAATTTTAAAGAGGATTCATCGTATAAATTACTTCTTGAAAGTCGACTAAGTTTATGACTTTTTTCAATCGCTTTTTTCAACGACTTTAAATCTGATTTTGAGAATTGTCCTTGTTCTATCAAAAAACGAATATCCTTACCATCTTTATAAGATGGATCATAAACGATTTGGGTCTTATAAGTTCCATTTCCTTGCACATTCCCTATTTCGATTTCTAAATTTTGCACAAAACTACCTTCTTGTAAAAGTACACTTGCGGCCGCATCGAGAATTTTAGGTGAAATTCCATATTCAGCAAGATAGGAGCTATTTAACGGGCTTTCTTCTTGAGCACTTGCGTTCCAAAAAAGTATGAGGCCCAGGCTTACAAAAAAGAGATGTTTTTTCATTTTCGTACGTTTAATAATTTAGTTTTTCAAGTTGGTTTTGTTTTGATTGATAAATTTCCCCACAACTACTGCGGTCACAATAACAAGATAGAACTGTCCTACAAGTCCGATTAAAATACTTGCTTTTTGTGCCAAAGGGGTAAGCGGTGTCATATCGCCGTAACCTATGGTCAACAAGGTGATAAAACTAAAATACATCAGTTGCTCCGTTAGGGTGTTGGGATGTGATTCTTGCATGTTCAAAAGGCCACCCCCAAAGGAGTCTGGGTTGGTTAATTCAATGGCCATGTAAACGTAAAACCCTATTAAGCCGAGACATATAAACCCACTTGCCATACCTAAGATTACTTTTTTATCCACCGTTGCGGATTGCCAAACCTGCTTGATGATCTCATAGGTAACCGCCAAATAAAAAGCAAAGTAGATCCCAAATTGTATATAACTGGTAAAGAGCGTCATTTCACCATGGGCTTGGGCAAGACCAAAAATAATACTGCTGGCAATTAACAAAACCAAAAAGAACCAAAACAGTTCCTTACGCTTTGAAATTAAAAGGATACCCGCAATTAGGTTAAGCAAGAATAAAATGGGCGCGATACTTTTATCAAAGATTTCCCCGGGAATGAACAGCGACCCAAACAGTACTGCCAATTGGGTGATAAAGAAAAAATCAAATCGTATAGTATAAAGTCTATCTTTCATTTTGCTAGAATGTGTATCCTATTTTAATTCCATATCGAAAAGCGATGAGCCTTAATTCCGTCCTTTGATTTCCGTTAATTTCAAAATCCGGATCTATAAGGTCAACGATCCCAAGTCGCTTTAAGGCATCCGTTAGATCATCGTAAAAAGCTTGGGGCACCGGAGTTACTTCATTTAGCTCCAAAGTATTAAAACTAAGCCCGGGGCCTGCAATAATGAAATCGATAAAGAATCGTTTGTTCAAGTTTAGTTTATAGCCAACCTCCAATCCGGGATTGAAAGTTTGCAAGCTAGCATCGATAAGGATTTCGCTTGCTTGATTATCCACGGCAGTATAGATACCGGCGATATCCCCTTTCCGTTTTTGGAATCGGAAATATGCTCCTGCATAAAAACCCATAAGCCCACTATGGGATTTTTGAAAATACCAGCGGAATTCAGGAATTAATTTGATGCCTTTAAAATCAAACTCGTTTGTCACGAATCTATCGAAATCAATAGAAGAAATATCAAGATTGCCTGATGAGAATTTATAACCCGTTGACAAGCTTACTGAAAAACGATGTCCTACTTCACGTTCATATTGAATCTGATACGTGCCCGCCCATGGTAATAAGGGATCAATACTTATATGGTTTTTATTTGTTCCTTCTTGCGCAATACCAAAAGCGGTATGCACTAATAGCAACAAAATCAACATGTGATTTGGTGTTCTCATTTCCCATAACCATTTGGGTTATTCCAAAAGTGCCTTATTAAACTGATACCCTTTATAATCCACTTTATACAATACGCTATAAAAAGCGGGTATAAACAATAAGGTAATTACTGTTCCAAATAAGAGTCCGACCATAATGGTCACGGCCATGGGCTCCCAGGTTTCCCCTCCGCCCAAATACAAGGGTATTAAGCCCAATACTGTAGTAAAGGTGGCCAATAATATGGGTCGAAAACGCTGCAAGCAGGCCGCGATAATCGCATCCTGTGGTTTTCGTTTGATTTCGTTCTCCTCAATCTCTATCCGATCCACCAGTACTATTGCGTTGTTGATTACGATTCCCGCAAGGGAAATAACACCCAAAAAGGCCATAAACCCAAAAGGAACATTAAAAATCAATAATCCCAACACCATACCGATAACCCCTAGGGGAATGGTACAAACGATCATAGCCATCTTACGGAAAGAGTTAAACTGGATGATCAATAGCATGACAATGATAAAAGCGGATAAGGGCAGGTAGCTGGCTACCGCACCCATATTTTCTGCCGTAGTCTCTGCATCACCACCCAAGTTATAACTGTAACCGGCGCCCCAGCTCGCTGCCTGTTCCTCTAACCAAGGGGTAATTTGGGCCGTAATTGCGGAAGCATTGCCATCTGCCGTCAATTCGCTTGACACGTTGATGGTACGTGTTAAATTCAATCGCTTTACACGGGTATATTGCCATTGCGGAACAATGGAGGCCACCTGGAGTAGGGGCACACTTTTTCCGGAACTTTGGGCATAAATATTCAGGGTTTCCAAAGAAGCCAGAGACTGCTGTTTGCTTTGGTCGCTTAACATAACAATGGGAATGGACTTGTCGTCCTCCCTGTATTCACCGGTGCTAAAACCATCCAATACGGTCTGTAAGGATGTTGCTATGTCTTGATTGGTTACCCCTGCCAGTTGCGCTTTATTCTGGTCGATATCAATGATGAATTTCTTTCCTTTTGGTCCCCAATCATCCTTGATGTTTTTGGTGCCGGCAATACTGAACAACTTGGTTTTTATGGTTTGCGATATATCCGCTAATTTACTGGGGTCATCCCCAGAAACTTTTATTTCAATAGGTGTTCCACCGCCCCCGGAACCTAAAAGACCTACTTTGATGTCCGCATTGGGAAAAGACGAAAAACTGAAAGAATCCAATTTTCTGACCATCTCATTGTTTACCAAGAAATTGGTAGTATTTATAAGGATATGTGCATAATTGGAATTCGCTTCGTCAGGATTGTACCCCAAATCATAGGCCGAAGGACCTTCGCCGATATAAGCGGACCAATCCACAATACCATCGGCATTGTTCTCATTGACCTTAAGCTCTCTGGTCATAAATGCCTCAATTGCAGCAACCATCTCTTGGGTACGCTCAATTTTAGTCCCCTCTGGAAGGTTGATGTCCGCAGTGATCATATTACGATCACTGTCCGGAAAGAATACGAAAGCCAATAATCCAAACCCTAAAATGGATAAAAAGAACATACCCACAATAGCAAAAAGAACGGTTCGCTTCCAGTTAAGGGCAACCAATATCAAATCTTTGTATTTGGATTTTAAGCCATTGATCAAACGGTCAAGAAAACTTACTTTCCCTTCTTCTTGTTTTTTCACTTTTAGGAAGAACACACAGAATAGGGTAATAATACTTAAGGCGATGATCCATGAAGATAGCAAAGCGATGGTAATGACAACAAAAATGGGTCCCATAATATCGCCCATAACGGATTCTGCCATATAAAACGATAAGAAGGCCGCCGAAGTGGTCAAGGTAGAGATCAGTAAGGGCGTAAAAAGTTCGGAGCAAGAATCTATGGCCGCTTTTTTGACATCCACGCCATTTTCCATTTTTACCATAACGGACTCCGCCACCACGATACCATTATCCACCATCATGCCCAAAGCCATGATCAAGGCTGCTAAAGTGATTTGATTCAATCCAACATCGATCAAGCCCATTACAAATAGGGTGGTAATCGTAACAATGGGGATCAAACTGGCAATGACCAAACCTGTTCTCAATCCTAGGAAAAACAACATTACAATGAGCACTATGGTTATGGATTGCAGAAGGTTACCCACAAAATCACTGATTTTTGTATCGATATAACTGTCTATGGAGGCCAATCTGTTCGCTTCTAGTCCTACCGGAAGTTTTTCGCGCCACTCATTAAGAACAACATCGAGTTCTTCCCCTAATTTAATGATATTGGCTCCCTTTTTTAGGGAAACATGGAGCGATAGCGCATCTTTACCGTTGATCCGTACAATTTGGGTGGGTGGGTTGATATATCCTTTTCGAACGTTGGTAATATCCTTTAAAGGAACCACCTGCCCGCCGTCCCCAACGGGAATCAGCATTTCTTCGATATCGGAAACGTCATTAAAATTCCCTGTAGGTTCTAGGATAATACGCTCGTCCCCTACATTGATTTGCCCCCCGGAGCTTAAAATATTGGTATTCCCTATCAAGCCTTGCAAGCGGTTGGAGGTTAACCCAAAGCTCTTCAATTTCGTGTTGTCAAATTCTACGAATACACGCTCTTCTTGATCTCCGTTGATTTCCACTTTTGCGGCATCGGGCAATTTGATCAGATCATCGCGCATATCATCGGCAAAGGTTTTCATTTCGGTAAAAGAATAGCCATCGCTGGTGAGGCCTACCGCAATTCCAAAAACCTCACCAATGCCATCGTCCTTAAGTTGGGGTTGTACACCGGTAGGTAGTCCTTGAATGCTACTTAATTTTCTTCGAAGACGATCCCAAACCGCTTGTAACTCTTCCGGCTTTGTTTGCATCACCAATTCTACTTGAACAATAGAAAGGCCCGTTCTTGAAGTACTCGTAACCTTCTTTAGTTCGGGCAATTCTTGGGCTACTTTTTCAATTTTATCCGTAACCAATTCCTCAACACGTTCTGGACTGGCACCCGGAAACGATGAAACTATGGAAGCTACCCGAATTGTGTACGGAGGCATGCTATCACGGGAAAGTCCTTGATAACCAACCAAACCCATAAGCATAACCACGGCAAGGATACTTAAAACAACACGGTTGTTATTAATTGAAAACTGGGTAAGATTCATAGTTAGTTGTGTTTATTGTTGGTTACTGCAGTCGTACTTTCTGTCCATCCAGTAGGGTTTGTAAACCGGCCGTAGCAATCTTCTCACCACCATTGAGCCCGCTTTTGATCTTAAATCCGCTGCTTGTTAGCTCGCCCACCTCAATAGGTTGTTTTTTGGCCGTTCCCGTCTTATTGTCTTCAGATTCTATGATGAATACAAAATTGCCGTTTCCATCCTCACCTACTGCTTTTAGGGGAACGGTAAGGGTATTACGCCCTTTATCTTCTTGACCGGATTCAAAATTGAACGTTACCGTGGCCGCCATGCCTGGTTTAATTTCCGTTGACGGTGCTACGATTCCTATGGCTGTAATATAGGTGGACGAATTTTCGTCAATGGCAGGGGAAACTTCAATGACGTTCCCTTTGAAGGAACCTTGCTCGATCGCGGAAAATTCCAAATCGGTTGGCATACCCACATTTACCCTATTGACCAAGGATTCTGGTAATCCAACCTCTATTTTCAAATCATCACCCGCATTAAGAATGGCAAACACATGCCCAGCCGCTACACGTTCATTAACACCGCCATCGGTACTGGCTATTACGCCATCTTTAGGTGCTTTAATAATACCATAACTTAGTTGGGTGGCCTGTATGCTTCTGTTTCTTTTGGCAGATTCAAATTGATCAAGGGCACTTTGATACGAATTCTTTGCCTGTTCATAATCGCTCAAAGACTGACTGCCACTTTCGTAGAGTGATTTCACACGATCCAAGGCGGATTTAGCCGTGTTCATCGCTGAACTTGCACTATTAAGGGCGGATACGGATTGCTCATAGGCCAAATTAGCCTCAACATTGTCCAATCTAGCAATGACATCGCCTTTCTTTACTTTTGCACCTTTCCAGTGATTTACTTTGGTGATAATACCACCACTTCTAAAACTTAGATCGATCGCATCGCTTGCTTTGGCCGTTCCGCTAAAGGAACGTATTTTTTGATCGTCCGAAGTACCCACCACCTGAAAACTAACCGGCCTAAGTACTTCTTCCTGTTTTTTTTCCTCTTCCTTGCACGAAGTAAATGCCAAAAATGTTGACAGTATCAACAGGCTATAATGAAAATATTTCATGTTCCGTATCTTTAAATTATTGATTTCTACTTAAGATAAAAGTCCTTGCTCTCTGAATAAAATCTTGATTGTTTTCGGCTGAATTCATCAAGAAGAAATAACCAATGGCCCGCTCCAATTGCATAGAAGCCAATAGGTAATTATAATTTGCCGTTGCACTGGCCAATTGCGATTGTAAATAATTGGTTTGCGCATCGATCAATTGGATTAGTGGCACTGCGCCCTCACTGTACGCAACTTGGGTCAAATCCAAACTTTCTTTTGCGGCTTCTTCAGCAATCTTGGATATTTGGATGTTCGCTATTTCATTGGTTAAATCTAAGACAAGGGCATTGACATTGGTTTCGATATTCAAATCGATATTGCTCTTTTGGATATTCAATTGATCCTCTTGTATTTTTGCCGTTTGCCTGCCTATATTGTTCAAATTTTGCCTAAAAATGGGTAGCGAAAGATTGAGCCCCAAATTATAGGTGCCGTCTGGAGCAACCGGTATTCCAGGTGTTAAGGTAGAACCTGCACCAGATTGGCTTAATGCTAGATTGTAATTTCCCTGAAGCGCAAGTGTAGGTACAAACCTGCCGGATGCATTTAGGCGATAGGTACGTTGTACCGCTTCCAGGTTATAGCCGATATTTTTCAATTCCGGTGCGTTCTTCTCCGCTTCCTGTATTAAAAATCCAATGAGGTTGGGCCGTAGTTTTGGGTTGTCCAGAATTTCAAGGAAATCTTGATACCTATAATTCGAAAACAATCCCTCTGAGATAACTGCATCCTCTATATCTATCTCCATGGAAATTGGATTGTTCATCAATTGATTGATCGTATAGTACGCTTGGTTCAATTGATTGCCCGCTTCGATCAGGGTCTGCATGTTTTGGGCCATTTGGCTACGAAATCGCAGTACGTCTGATTTTCCAGAAGCCCCAGCTTCAAAGTTTTGTTCGGAAATTTGCAGGTTTTCTTTGGTAACCTCAAGGTTTTGGGCTTGGATCTGGGCGTTGGTCTTTAAGATCAACGCATTGAAATAGGCTACGGAACCATTGAGTATGGCATCCAATTCTGCTGCATTATAGCTCTCTTGTTGTGCTTTTTGCAAATTGTCTTGAATGGTAATACCTGCCGCCGCACCCTCAGAATAAATGAGTTGCTGTAGACTTACATTGCCAGAAGTGGAAAACTCCGGATTAGCACCCCCTGATATTTCTGCAACACGGGGATCTAAGTATGCTGCGGTAGCGGAAGCCGATACATCCGGCAAAAAATTGCTTTTGGCCGTTTTTACGTCCTGTGTACTCAAATCAACATTTTTTCTTTCTACTTCGAGCCCTAGGTTTCTGCCCACGACGCCTTTCATGATATCCAAGAGCGAGTAGGCATTTTCAGAAATGAAATTGCTCTCGCCACCCACAATGTCAACAGTGCCCAACATACTATATCGCAACGGAAACTTGATTTCCTTAGCGGTATTGAAGTTAAGGGAAAGCCTATTTTTATAGTCCAACAACATGGGAAGCTCCGATGGGTTGGTTCCGTTTATAATGGATTCTACGTCCAAGGCTATGCGTCTAAAAAAACGATTGATATTGGATTCTGGCTGATTGGTTGCCAAAATACCTTTCTCCACATCTTTCTTTCTATTGGCGGAAAATGAAGGCAATTGTTTTTTATTAATGGCAGTAATCAGGGTTCTTAAAGCGGTCTCCGATAATGCGAACCCCCCAGCCAGGTAAACGGCATCTACATCGTCTGGAAAGTTGGGGACGTCCCCATTTTCTGGAAGTGTAATTAAGGTATAGGTAGCATCCTTATCCGCAAAATAGGCGTCAAACAGTTCCTTTATGGGCAGGGCCGCGGGAAGGTAATCGTCCACTAGAATTCCTACTTTCTTAAACTGATAAATTGAATTGAAAGCATCCAAGTCCGTGGAATAGGATAGGGGCGCAATGATATAGGCAATATTATTGATTCCCGAAGTCTTTTGATCCTTGGGTAAATCGATAAAATCACTGTTCACCGATCCAAAAACAACCACAGGTTTCTTATAGGTCTTTTGCTGGTACAACGCAATGTTATTGATGGTCCCAAACGCGAGTATGATATCAACATTACTAGATTCCAAATCAAGGTAGTTGGCTTTTGCCTTCTCTAAATCAAAACCGTTTTCAATAGGGTCTTTAAATACCACATTGGCATCTTGTCCTACCACGGCCCTAATTTCTGTTTGCAGTTTTTCAAGCAGCGGTATGTTTTCAACGGATGCTTCATCCGCCAATATTCCAATGGTCACGTTTTTAGAGCTTTGCGCAATTGAAAATGTGGTCGTTAGGAGAAAAAGAAGGACAATTAATTGCTTTGCCATAAGTTCTAAATTAGTTCCAGTCCTTTCTTTTGTATACATCTTCTAAAAGCTTGTCATAGGTTTCTAAATAGTAGCGGTATTGCTTTTCATCCAAAATGGCCTTGACCTCGGTGTTTTGTTTTGTTATCAGGGCTTCGAATTTGGAACGGATCTCTTCAGGAGTGTATCCTTTTTCTTTTTTCTCCAGTGCCCTCATTTTATAGGTGTGGTACAACACAATGTTATAGAACTCTTCCCGCTTATCGTCTTTTAAACCCATTACGGTTGCCCTATCGTAAAACCACATTTGCAGACTGTCCCGCTCTACATTGCTAAATAGTTCCGTTTGTGTGGTTTTTTGGGTTTGGGCAAAGGCCGAATAAGAGAAAAACAAGAAGAAAAAGAGGATTTGAAAGTACAGGGTAGGCTTTTTCATAGTTTGATGCAAATAAGTGATACTTTGGTTTTTACAAAGTTAAAACAATCCTTTACGATATTACTCTATCATGCATTATCTAGCGTTATCATTTTAGCGCACCATATTGGGGCTTTTAGTAGGAACTAATGATGTTAATCCCAAAACTTGTGGTTGGATATTTGTGTTAATGGCTACTCCCTAAAAATATCGGGAGACTGTGTAACACTATCAATTTAGGATTGCCCAAATTAATCCAGCCGTAATTGTATAAGGCAGTGTATACGTACTGGACGATACTTTTTTTGACCTTGGGAAATCCCTGACTTTGTTCTCTTTCAGCTTTGGGAATAGTGCTGCGTATCCATTTGATGGACAAGGATAACCCAAAGCGTACTGAAACCTAGGAATGATAGATTGCGCAACATGAGAAGACCAGATGAATCAAAGACCATTTGTCCTATTGGAGTTGCTAAGGATAATATGTATTACTGAATAGAAAAGTCAAAAACAGATTGGTTCTGTCTGCCCTGCGGCACTTGTCCTTGATACAAAAATGCATATTCACCCGGTTCAAGGGAAGTAGGCGTCACTTTAAACTTATTCCCCTCTATTTCTTCGATATCAAAGCCTATGGCCAATTTAGGATCTACACCTTCCGTAGTTGAGAGATAACTGCTTTTGCCAGTGATAACTTCACGTAGATTTTGGCGTTCTTTAACCCTAAGTTTTACCAAGACGAATTCATTGGGATTACTGGCTACCCTAAACCACCAATTGAGACCTCCAATACCACTACTGCCTTGATCGTTCTGCAAATTATCGACTTCCGTAGTAGCAGGGTTGAATATAAAAGTGAATTCTGGCCTATCTGTTTTGATGACATTATTGGATTTGGTCCTTGGTAGGCGCGCCTTTTGTTTGGAATTGATAAGGTTGGAGACCAATCTTTGCGCTACCTTATTATCATTGGAGCCAGAAAAAACGGCAGGTTGTATTATTTTGTCCTTACCATTGGCATCCACAAAATAAATTCCTGTTTTGGATTTGGTATTTTGCTTGGATTTCTCCATGATTACAGAAAGTACTTCAGAAGATACCCCAGCTTTTTTAAGTTTCCCAAGTGCGGCCAATGAGGCATCAAACTTAACATCGGACGTATAGATCTTATCAATGATCAAGGCATCATCAAACCCCAGTTCCAGCATTTGTACAACGCTTTCATTGGTGATAACTTCTTGCGCGCTTACTAGATATGAGGATATACAAAATAGGAAAGTGATGAGTATACTTTTTGGTTTCATTTTAAGTTGGATTTTTTAAATTTAAAACCAATAATACTATAAAAAAAGCAACAATAAAAGCCTTTACTTTATTTATGTATGAATTGTCTGTAATATAGGGTAATCTTCATGCTAAGTTGTGTAATTGAGCTGTTGTACCTGCCATATAACAACTTGAAATGTGATTGGGTTAAACCTTAATAGAAGTCTATAGATAGCACAAAACAGCTAAGGATAAGTTTTTTTGACTATACCAGATCCTTCTGGTTTTGGTCAATGCATCTTAAGTAAGCCTCATGATTTAGTTACAGCTTTTGGGTCATCTTACCAAGATTGATTTCCTCCACATGGTTAAATAGGATTTCGCGGATATGATACATGTCGCCCCACAAATAGGTATGGCCTTGTAACCCTTTGGTAGTTTTCATCCTTCTCTTTAAACGCTGTAGTTCATCAGCCGTTGCTTCCCGTCTTTCCCCTAGTTGGCCGTATAGCTTGAGTCCGGGATATTTTGAAAAGTACCCCCTAAAAAGCGCCTTGATCCACATGAACTTATTGCTATTGACCGCTAGTATGCAAATAGTACTACTATGTGCTTTACCGGCGGGAAGTTTGGTCGCAAATTTTTCGAAGTAAAAACCTGTTTGGTCTTTATTGAAAAACAAAGTTCCTATAGGCGTGGCAACGGGATTGTTGTTTTCATCCACCGAGGCAAAAACTACGTGCAGATGCTGCTTAAATGCGCTATTAAAATGTCTTTTTATATCGCTCCAATGCGCTTTGATATCAATGTTACCCATAGTTGTTTTATTTACTTTTAGTATTCCCACTCCCTTTAATGAGGCACTTCCCTTTGGAAAAAGCAAACCGGACCCTCTTCATAATGCTTTGGTAATCCCGAGGTATCTTGGAGTTCTTTGGTTCCTAAAAACTGGAATCCTAGTTTGGTGTAATGTGCAATAAGGCCTTCATTGTACCCCACGGTATCCATTCTTACGTACTGTAAATCATGTTGCTTACAGTGTTTATCCGCCCAATCTACCATATGTTTTACCAAGTTTTGCCCACGAAAATCCGGGTTGGTCGCAATTCTATGTATGTAAAGGGAAGGGATATTGTTCTGCTTGCCCCATAGTATTTCATCATTTCTGGTTGTGGCCCAAATACAGGCAACAACGTCTTCGATTACCATTTTCCATTGCCTTTTTTCTTCGATTTCCTTGGAAATCAAGTCGTGCTCAAATTCTGGCCAAGACACTTGGTTTTTAGATTTCATATAGGCCGTAGCAATGCGATACAATTCGAAAATCGTTGCAATGTCCGTTGGTTGGCTGTGTGTAATTTCCATGGTCTGTTTTTCAATTTGATTTCGTATAAATGCCTCTCGGACTTGCCAGAGGAAGTTTAGGGTCATACCAACGTCAGTGACGTTTCAAGATTAGAACCGATCACAAATAGCCTGCCTACCGCAGGCAGGGATGTGGAGCAAGTTATATCAAAAGAACTAAAGGTGATTTAAGGGAAGAAAAAAAGTCAAAAAAAGGGTTAAAAAGAACAATTTTTTAGCCAGTTGAAAAAGTCTAAATGAGTTCATTAACTTTAAAGAACGGGACTACGGTTTTTTATAGGAAGTTTTGTTGTTGCCAGTTGTGTTTAGTGGGCCGACTAGAGGTCCTATTCGGCTTATCTTACGGAACTTTACGGATTTGCGTAATGCCTCAAATACTATTTTACATATTTTAGGTTTGCTAAAACCACCCAAGTGACCAAAAACATACTTTTTATAGTTCTCTTTTTTCTATCCTTCAGCGTATCGTCACAAAAGACGGAATTCTCCTTGATTTCTTGGAACATAAAAGATTTTGGTCAAACAAAGAATACGGAAGAGCTTGACAGAATTGCAGAAATTGTGCGTTTTGCAGATGTTATTGCTATTCAAGAGGTCGTAGCAGGTTACGGAGGGGCTGGCGCCGTTTCTAAATTGGCGGATATATTAAATAGAAAGGGTGCCAAATGGGATTATGCTATTAGTAAGCCCACCAATAGCCCTAAATATGTTACGGAACGTTACGCTTTTATCTGGAAGACGAAACATATAAAAACAAAAGATAAAGGCTGGTTGCTTGAGGGGTTGGATATTCCAATAGATAGGGAGCCTTTTTTATTGAACTTTTATCTCAACGAACAAAAAATTGCGGTGGTCAATTTTCATTCCAGACCCTATAACAAAGACCCGGAAAGTGAAATCAAAGCCTTATCGGGGTTCGTTCTCGATTCGTTAAAAACACCCTTGATCATTGCCGGTGATTTTAATGTGGATGAAAGAAAGCCGATTTTTGATGCCCTAAAATCTGCCGGGTACTCATCTGCTATTACCAATCAAAAAACTACTTTAAAAAGAAGTTGCAAACGCCAAAGCTATTTGAACTATCCTATTGATAATATCTTTTTTTCTGATAACATCAAAAAGACAGAAGCTGGGGTCATTGATTTCGTAAAGTTTTGTAATCGATTGGAAGAGGCCAGAAAGTTGTCCGATCACCTGCCTGTTTTTTTGAGGTTTACGTTGGACTAGTATCTTTTTAAAAAAGATAGACCAGCCGGTATGTCTCATCCACCACAAAATCGTTTTTAGGAGAGAGAATAGATTGGTTTTTATGGTCTATTATCCCTAATAAGGTTTGGTTTTGTTCCAAAAGGAACATTTTGATTTCCTTGATCAATGTGGGTTTGAAAAAATTCAGTTCGGACAGGTTTGAACTTTTTATCCTAGATCCTTCATCACCAAAAAGTTGGTAGAACATTGGGGAAATATTGGGATTATCGATACAGGTAGTTATTATTTTGGCATCGATCAACTCTTTAAATAAAATTTCATCACCCTGTATTTTATCCTTTATGATTTCTGCATTTATTTCATCGTTAATTTCTGCAATAGTGTGAATATTGGGTGCTTCTTTTTCTATATGAAAAACGGTCATTACGGTACGTAAATCTACATTACGTGCTGTGTCGTGTTCATTAAATTCTGCAAAGATTATGGCAAATTTCGCCTGTTTTATCTTCACCAATTTTAAGGTGTTATAGTCTGTATAATCGGCATTGATATAAATAAGGCCGTCCCTATCTTGTATGGGT
>CALEYA010000042.1 GCA_937926215.1 uncultured Croceitalea sp.
TCCTGTATTCCATTGCGCGTGGCCCCAAGCATTAAGGATTATAAAGTTACGAGCGGAAAACGCTTTAAAAGGGGCTTGCCCAAAAAAACGACGTTCATTTTTGAGGACCCCAAGGACGCCAATGAATTCTATTCGTATATAAACATCAAATTTGGGTTGGATGACCACTTTGTAGATGTAGAAGTCCCTTTTGAATTAGAAGGCAAAGAATATTATTTTTCGTTTTACGAGGTGGAGATTAATGACAAAGCGTTGAATCTTCTCCCCATTGCAATAGATGTGGCTGCACATACGGCGACCCATAAAGATGAGTTTGAACCTTTCATTTCATTGCCACAACTGGCAATACGATTCTAAGGGAAGGAAATTGGTATATTGCCATGGAGGTGTTCAGTAAAACGGAAAAGGACTGTCTTGCTGAAAACTCCGTTTCAAAAGAAGTGCTTTTGCCGTATCTTCGGGACTTAAAAGAGGAATATCTTTCCACCCACAATTATAATGAAGTCGTTTTTAAAAACTAAGGATTATTCCGTTTCCCAAGAAGAGTTTCAATTGCTTTATGATGATGCGCTGGACATGTTGGTCACCGCTCCAGAACCAGAAAACTTAGCAAGTTATTACGAAAGTGATACCTATATTTCCCATACGGACGCTAAGAAATCCTTAGTCGATAAAATCTACCAAGCCGTAAAAGGCTTTAGCTTAAAACGAAAGCTTGCTTTAATTAAAGCTTTTCCAACTTCCGAAAAAACAATGCTGGACATAGGAGCAGGGACAGGGGATTTTTTGGTCGCAGCAAAAAAGCACGGTTGGAATGTGGAGGGCGTAGAGCCAAATACAAACGCAAGGACCAAGGCTAAAGAAAAGGAGGTAGCACTACATTCGAGCTTAGACCAACTTAGCAGCGGTAATTTTGAGGTAATCACCCTTTGGCATGTGCTGGAACATTTGCCAGATTTGGAAAACCAGATCAAAAGCATTGTTTCCTTGTTGGATGTAAATGGGACTTTGGTTATCGCAGTCCCAAATTTTAAATCCTATGATGCCAAACACTACAATCAATATTGGGCCGCTTATGATGTGCCTAGACACCTCTGGCATTTTTCTAAAAACGCAATAACTCGGCTTTTTGAAAAACAAGACATGTACATAGAAAAAACCAAACCTCTGTGGTTTGATGCTTTTTATGTATCGCTATTGTCCGAAAAGTATAAATATGGGAAGCAGAACCTGTTTAAGGCGTTTTTTATAGGGCTGTGCTCCAACATAAGTGCTTTAAGCTCCAAAGAGTGTTCTTCACAGCTATATATTCTTAGAAAACGCAAATAAGCCGTCGTGACAGACAGATTTACCACATACCAAACGATTGGTATATAAATTTTTTTAAATGCGCTTAAAACTGCTTAAAAAAAGACATGTTTTATAGAAAGTGCAAATCAAAACAGCCAATGGTCATAAGCAAAAACTATAGCACTTGTTTTTTGACCATATCCTTAAAATTTTGGATAAATCTAGAAATAGGTTAAAGATCAGAAATTTGGGTCAAAATCCAGAAAAGTTATAAGAGTTCTATATTTTTGCCCCACTTAAAAAAGAACAAATGAAAAAAGTAGCAGTACTGGTAATGGTGGTTTTAATGACTGCGTGCCAGCAGAATAAAATTGGTTTTGTGGACAATGTGGAGTTGATGGACAAATATCAGGAGAAGTTGGATGTAGAAGCCAAATTTAAGGCCAAAGCGGAAAGCCTTGCTAAAAAAAGGGACAGTATTTCCCAAGCCTTTCAAATTGAATTGCAGGCCTTTCAGGCAAAAGCACAGCGTATGGCGCAAAGCAAAGCCCAAGAAGAATATGGTTTGATACAACAACGCGGGCAGTTTATGGGCCAACAACTACAGCAAGAGGAGCAGCAGATACAACTGGAAGGCCAGACCGAAATGGATAGTGTAATAAGTAGGGTAAGAACCCGTATCAAGGCATATGGAAAAGCCAATCAATACACCTATATCTTAACTGGTGGTGATGGCGGTGGAGTTCTTTATGGTGCTGATGCACAGGACCTTACATCGGAAATCATTAAACTTCTTAATGAAGATTATAAAAAGTAAACCCGCTTTTGGGGTAGCCGTAGGTGACCCGAATTAATACGGGCAACCTTAGCTCTTACAAATCGTTTTTAAGCCTTGGCGTTTGTCGGGGCTTATTTATGTATTGGCACCGCTAAAGGGAACAATACCCCGGTGTAGTTTACTGCAGCAAGAACAACAAGAAAACGGTTGGCACTAAATAGATAGCGATAGTTTTAGCACCTTCGTAATCCTTGGCTATACGTTGGCCAAAGAAGAGCATTAAAAGTGCTACACAAGACGCCAATGCCCCATAAAAAGCAAAGACGGTATTGTTGTGGAGCAGCAAATGCACAAGGCCCATAACACATAGGACGCCTGCGGCAAGTTCCACTACGGTAACGATGCCCAACAAGGCGGGGACGCTATTCTTTAGTGGCGATTTGGCAAAATGGCCTTTTAGCCAGCTGAGGTTTCCACCCCAATCCATTACTTTATCCAAACCGCTTTGAAGGAAAGTGATAATCAAAAAGATAAGCAATATGGTCTGTGGGGCGTTTTCGTAAAAATGAAGATGCATGGTCGTTGGTTTTAAGCGGCTTTGGTATGTAAAAGCCTAGTTAGTTTTATGGAGAGGTCCGTAAAGATGATTTTGGCATTGCCATTACGTTCCACGTGAAAAATAGCGGTTTCCAGTTCTTGGACCATATCCATCACGTTGTTTTCATGCACAAAGGGCGCAAATTTGCGCAAATCAAAACCGTCTGCATGAATTTTGGTAAAAACAAGTTCCTCTACGGTATAGTTCAACAACAGGGCTTGTCTAACGATGGCGATACAATACCGCAAAAACTTTTTTTGGACTTCCCGTCCGTTTTTGGACACCTCATCACTCCATGATAACAGGTCTTGTATTGCCGTTTTATTGCCCTTGGCCTTAAAAGCGCTGCGGACCCATTGTACGAACCATTTTTCAAAGACCAGATCTTCGGAATCCTTGTTCATAAGGTCCAAGGCCTTGTTAAAGTTACCGTTGGCCTCGTGTGCCATAGCATTGCTTTCTTGTTCGTTGAGCCCTTTTTTGGCCAAAGCGTGGGCTATTACCGCTTCTGGAATAGGCGGAAAATGCAGTATTTGGCATCGGGACGTTATGGTGTTGATCAATTGGCTTTCGTCCTCGGCCACCAGAAGGATGACCGTTTTTGCCGGGGGCTCCTCAATGAGCTTGAGCAATTTGTTGGCTGCGGCACCGTTCATCTTTTCCGCCATCCAAAGGATTAAGATTTTATATCCTCCTTCATAAGATTTTAAGGCCAGTTTTTTTACGATATCCTGAGCTTCGTCAACCCCAATTTGACCCTGCTTTTTTTCAATGCCCAACAAGCGGTACCAATCAAAAAGGTTGCCGTAGGGTTGTTCTTTGACAAACGTTCGCCATTCCTCCAAATAATGGTCGCTAACGGCATGACTTTTTACTTTGTCGGAATTGGACACAGGGAAGGCAAAATGCAGATCAGGATGCGTTAAAGAGCCGCATTTGGCATTACACACCTCGTTCTGTCCTTCATTTTCCCCATTGGTGTTCCCACAGAGCAGGTATTGTGCATAGGCAATGGCCATGGCAAGTGTTCCGGACCCTTCCGGACCCACGAACAATTGTGCATGGGGTACACGCCCCGCTTCTGCCGTGGCGGTCAAATGATTTTTGATATGGTCGAGCCCTAAAATTGCTTTAAACAGCATAAAGCAAATATACGGTATAGCATTGATGGATTTTCCGGAAGAATTTAATCATAGTTCTAAATTTTTCCCCTCTTGGGAGGGGTTAGGGGTGGGTTCTAGAGTATCAATCTCTTCCAAAACCCAATCCAAATTATTTTTCACATCCAAATCACTAAACCTGATAACACGCACACCTAAATATTCCAACCGTTTTTGACGATGCATATCTATTCCTTGATGCCCTTCCTCAAAATGGATACTTCCATCAACTTCGATAGCTAGTTGCAGTTCTTTACAGTAGAAATCTACAATATATTCATCAATAGGAATTTGTCGACTAAATCTAAAACCAGGCTTATTGCCTTTTACCTCATGCCATAGGGCAATTTCGCCAAGGGTCATATTCTTACACAGTTCTTTGGCGTAGGCAACAAGTTTAGGGTTGTATGGGATTATCTTTCTCATCGTTGTACCCACCCCTTTGCCCCTCCCAGGAGGGGAACGTACCGTTATTTATTTTTCCTTCAGAAAGCAGGTTTTGTCGAATTTTTCTAAAGAATTTAATCATTGGTTATTTCTTTCTTTTATAAGGCTTAATATTTTGTTTGCTTCTACCTCAATCTCTTCTAGGGCTTCAGAGATTAGGCCACAATTCAAAAAAAAGTAGTTGGCCACCCTATTTTTGTAGTCCATGTTTTCAATGGAATAATTTACAAAACCACTTGATTCTTTGCCTATTAAATAGTCTGGATACCAAATAAAATTTTCTTTCCAATAATCATAGTTGCTTTTTAAATCTTCTAATGCAAGTTCATTAAGATCTTCTAAGCGGGTATTATATTTTTCATAAAAATCATTAATTTTTATTTGTACTTCATTAGAAGAGAAATCACTACCGTTAAAATTGCGGAGTTGCTCGTAGCCTTTTGTTTTTAAGCTAAAATCTTCGCTTCCACCAATTAAATTGTAATATCTATCATTAGAACTGTAATCGTTACGGCTTAAGTTTCCTCTTATAATATGTTTTAATAAAGGAGCCTTATTGTTATTGTATTTTAAAATTTCCGGTATATTTTTTAAATCTGATTCTAAGTCACTAATAAGTAAATTGTATATGGCATTTAAAGATTCTTTTTCTTTTCTTTCTTCGTTCCAGTTATTAATCTGTAGCGCAATAAGAATACCAATAACCACTAGCACAATTTCGCCAATGGCGTATTTAAAGTACTTGGTGGTTTTTCCTTCAGAAAGCAGGTTTTGTCGAATTTTTCTAAAGAATTTTAGCATAGTTCTATGTTTTCCCCTCCCAAGAGAGGAGCATATTTGAGCGGATTTTACGGAAGAATTTAATCATTATTTGGTATTCTTTTAAAAACGGGTTGGTTAGCTTCCATTAAAAGATAAAATTCAGATTTATCGGCATTAAATTCTAAGTAGACTCCAGAAAAAACTAATGTAGATGAGTCTTTCATTTTTAA
>CALEYA010000043.1 GCA_937926215.1 uncultured Croceitalea sp.
GAGCGCACTGTTGAAGTTCGCAAAGACCCAACTACGGCAGGTGATTTGGCTTCGATACAGGAACAGGTCGCTTTTTCCTTGGAATTGCGAGATGCCATGAACCTTGCGGTAACCATGATCAATACCATTGAGGATATTAAAAAAGAATTGGAGGGGCTGCTCCCACAATTGCAAAAAACCCAAGACAAGCAACGGGCAAAAGCCATGCTTTCCAGTGCCCAAAACATTGCGGCGACCTTGTACGATATCCATTTGACCGGTGCACGCGAAGACGCGTTCCGTTCCCCCATGAAATTGTATGGGCGTATTAGTGCTTTGGCCAGTGATATTGGAGGGTTTGGGGTGGATTTTAAGCCTACGGACCAACAGCGGGACGTTTCCCAAGTGCTTAACGGACGCCTGCGCAAGGCCCAAGAAAAATTCGATGCATTTTTGGAAGTGGAGGTCAAAGCACTTAACGAACAGCTTAAAAAAACGGAGTTGCAATTGGAGTTTGGGAGGAAGATAAAGTCGTGATGGTGTTTGGGAAATTCGAAAATTTAGATTTTGGATAACACCATTTTCCAATATGGAAATTGTTTAACTACCAGCAATCCCTCCGTCTTGATCCGTTGTATCAAGCCACCTCCCTTTTCCTTCGGCGAGCCTCAGGTAGAAGGGAGGCGTGTATTTTCTTTATATTCCAACAAAAACTATAACCCTATCGCTTCTCGTTCAAATTCCAATCGTACTTTAAGTATTTGATTTTTGTGGAAGCGGTCATGGGCGTACTTAGGTAGTTGTTGATGTAATCTTTAAGGGAACCCTTATCCGTAAAATCGCCTTTGTACCATTTGAATATTTCGGAGAGTTTTGCCTCGCTAGCGCTAAATTGGTTTCGAGTAGTATCATTTACAAAATCTTTGGTCGCGGCTTCTAGTTGGGCACTCATACCGGAAGCCGTAAATGCCTTGTTCACCAGTTTTGGACAAGAATAAGAAGCACAGTTAATAGCAAAATGAATCCTAGGCTCGTTCATTTTCCTTAGGATTTTGTGTTCAATATGCCCTAAGGAAACAAGGTCATCACCGATCTTAACGATATCCTTACCCCACGGCCTGCTAATATCCTTAATACTTTTGGTAGGATAATTGTCCAAAATCAATTTTACTGTAGCAGCATTATATAGATTGATGTAATACGCCAACTTTTCGTTTTTAGACCAATCGGATTTAGGCTTGTTCTTCGCAAGAACATCCAAATAGGCGCTTAGTTCCGCACTGCTGTTTTTAAAACTTTTATAGTCCACATTCCCGGCATTGTCTACATACCTTTTAAGCAATTGGTCCCAAGCCGTATGGGAGGGTATTTTAGCCATTGTAGATTCTTCCTTTACCTCCGCGATGCTCTTTTCTTCCTTGATAGGGGTAACCGATGTCGTTTCTTCCACTAGGGCTTCCGTAGCAGCTTCCGCCTCAGGAATATTGTCAGCGACCTCTACCCCTATAGTGCGGTCGGTAGCGTTTTTCTCTTCTTGCATTTCCGTCTTTACAACTTCAGTCTCTGTTTTTTGTAGGGGTGAAACCTCCTCGTTCCTTTCAGTATTATTCGCTACAACTATCTCTGGGGTTTGGGAAACAGCGTCTTCCATTTTCTTATCGGCATCAATAACCGGACTATCTTGTAAAACTTCGGCTTCCTCAATTAGCGCAACCTTAGCTTCTTGCGTTGTTTCTGGGTTAGGGGTTTCTTGCGCTGTCTTGGGTGTCCTGTTCGCACACGAAATAAAAATGAAAAGGCTATATACTAGTGCAGTTAATTTCATGGTCATGCAAATTACTTGTTATATCCACTTGGACGCAAAAGCATATTCCAGATTACAGGCCCTTTCGAATTTGTGTTTTTCTTAGGAAAAGAACGATTCCCCTACCAATTGCGACCTCTTTTAAACATATTGACTAAATACGAAAACAAAAAAAGGGACTAGAAGCCCCTTTTACATCAAAAGATTTTAACCGATTGACTATTTGGACATCGCGCCTTTTATTGCGCCAACAATAGCCATGATCACACCGCCGCCAACACCACCGCCAGCTACGCTGCCAATGATTCCGGAAAGGTCCATTCCGCCATCGGTTCCAAGGCCCAACATTCCCAATAACGTGCCTCCAAGTCCACCTCCAAGGATTCCAGCAATGGAATTCCCTAAGGTTCCCAAATTGAGTTTGGGTAATAGTTTTGCAGCTACGTTACCCCCAGCTGCACCGGAAACCAATTGAATAATCAACGGTAAATACTCTTCCATAATTGTAGTTTTAATGGTTACTTGTCAATAAATAAACATAAATTTTATGTATTTGGCAATTAAATAGTTATAAAATTGTCGTTTTGTTAAAATGGAATATTGATTTTTCTCCAATGGAATCGCTAGCGTTTTGTAGTTTCGTTCAGTACGCGCTAGCAACTAATCCGTATCCCTATGCAACTTACCCTAAGTATTCCAGCTTTACTATTTCCTGCAATTTCATTGACTATGTTGGCCTATAATGCTCGGTATTTGGCCATTGCCGCTTTGATCCGACAACTGCACAAACAGTTTGAAGACAACACCACCGAAATCTTAGCGACACAGATACAGCAATTACGAAAGCGGTTGGAGATTATCAAAAATATGCAGGCAACGGCTATTGTAAGCTTCTTATTGGCAGCCATTACCATGTTTTTGGTGTATGTAGAATTAACTGTTTGGGCCAATATTAGTTTTGGGATTAGCCTTGTTTTCTTAATGGTTTCTTTGCTTTTATCGCTGTTGGAAGTCTGGTTGTCCACCAAGGCCCTAGGCGTACAACTCCGTAACATGGAGCAATAAAGACCAATGTTCCTGTTTTATTGTAAGAAAAATCCATGGTTTTTTAACATCGATTTTTACTCTTATCCGAATAAGCAGACTGGACAGCGAAATCAAGGGTTTCTACACAGTTTGTTTATCAAATTTATCTGTACTTTTAACACACTAATTTTTAATTCGGGGGGAAATGAAAAGGGTACGGGACATCCCTTTTTTCAAAAACATCAAAGAGATACGGGAATATGAATTTGGGAAGTTTTACTTCTTTCATGGACTGGTTATTTCTGAAATAAACGATGGGGTAACTTTTAATTGGGAAATGGCACAAAAGGCCGTTGCTGCCGCAAAGGATGTTTTTGGCGACGATATGCCAGTAGCCTATATTTCCAACAGGGTAAATTCATACTTTGTCGTACCAATGGATTGGGCAAAATTTTACACCCACAGAAACCAACTCAGCTTCTATTCCGTGGTGGGGGAAACCAAAGGTAGTTTTGCCAGTTTGGTATTGGAACGTATGTTCTTTAAAAATTCCATCAAACAGTTTACGGACTTGGAAGAGGCCATTGCATGGAGTCTTTCCCAAATAGATGGTAAACGGGAGCAACAGGCATCCTAAGGCTGTCCCATATGGAATAGCGCATCCCCTTGGTTGACCACCGCTTGATGGTTGATACAGAACACAAGGCCATCAAAAGGCGCTTTTATGGCCTTACTCCGTTTTGCGATGGTATCCGTAATCATCCCTAGAACCTCGCCTTTTTTGATTCTTTTACCGTTTGAAACCGCAGGCACGAACATCCCCGCCCTGGAGGCACGTACCCATTTGGTAGTTTCCAAATGCGTTGTTTTGTTGTCTGTTGTCTCGGTATTGGGCAACATATCAAAGTGTGCTAGAACATTTTTAATGCCCCGGATGCCTTCGGTAATCGAAAGTTCATCAAAACGCATACTTTCCCCTCCCTCGAACACCACTATAGGTTTGTGCATCGTAAAAGCTGCCTTTCTAAAGGAGCCGGGTATCAAGCGGGAGGCAAAGCACAAGGGCGCATTAAAAACTTGGGCCAACTCTTTACTGGATGCATCATCCTTAGTATAACGTATTTGCGGGTAATTATGGCGTTGCCCACCGCCCGTATGCAAATCGATTCCAACATCTATCTGCGGAAGGATCTCGTTCGTATAGTGATAGGCCATCCTACTTGCCAAGGAACCAGATTTGGTCCCGGGAAAACTTCGGTTTACATCTTTGCCATCCGGCACGTCCCTAGAAAAATGGATAAACCCAAAAATGTTTAAAATTGGCACTACGATGACCGCTCCCTTAGCAATTGTAAAATCCTTGTTTTCCAACATACGCCTTAAGGTTTCCACCCCATTGATTTCATCACCATGCAATCCCGCCTGCAATAAAACCGTGGGTCCGGTCTCTTTGGCATTAAAAACATGGACGGGAATATCTATTAAAGTTCCTGTAGGCAATCGCGATATATTGATTTTCACCAATTTATTTTCTCCCGGCACAATGGTTTCCCCATTGATTTCGATTATTCTATTTTCGTTTTCTAAAGGCATTTCGTTCTACAAATTCAATAATATGTTTGGCAACATTTACTCCTGTTGCGCTTTCTATTCCCTTTAGTCCGGGGGACGCATTGACTTCTAAAAGTACGGGTCCGTTTTTAGAGCGCATCAAATCCACCCCGGCGACCCCAAGCCCTAGATGCTTGGTGGCGTTTAAGGCAATGTAGCGCTCCCGTTTTGTAATTTCAACTGCTTCTGTTTGGCCACCTCGGTGCACGTTGGATCGAAACTCATCCCGCTCGCTTATGCGTTTCATACTGGCAACCACTTTATTCCCCACAACAATAATACGGATGTCTTCCCCATTGGCTTCTTCTACATATTGTTGTAATAAAATACTGGTATCCATCTTATAAAAAGTATCGATAATGGATTTTGCCGATTTTTTGCTTTCGGCCAAAATAACCCCTACCCCTTGGGTGCCTTCCTGGATTTTAATAATGACCGGTGGTCCGCCCAACAGACGTATCTGTTCCCCAATGTTATGTGGGTTTATAGAAAAAAGCGTTTCGGGAATGGGAATGCCCTTTCTGGCCATGATCTGTAGCGTGCGGACTTTGTTTCTGGCCCGGGTAATGGCCAAGGAACGTGCCGTGCTAAAAACCCCGTTCATCTCAAACTGTTTTACAATAGCCGCCCCGTGCCGGGTAACCTTAGTGCCAATTCTGGGGATTATGGCATCAAACTCATTGGTGACATCCTCTTCCCCCAAAAAAATCTTGGGTTTCCCTTCCCCCAACTTTACGGAACACTTGGTATGGTCGATCAGTTCTACGTAATGTCCTAAATTCTCAGCTTCTTGCGCAATTCTTCTTGTAGAATGCACACTTAGACTAACGGACAATAAGGCAATATCCATGATTTTTCAGGTGTTGGGTCAGGTTTAGATTATCAATATCGGTCAAAGAAATCAAATGCACCAGTAGAAAGTAATTTTTATGAAAAGCCGAAATGGTATTCTGTTTACTATTTGGTTAGCTACCTAACCTATTTCAGCAAAGTTTATCAAACGTTTTCGTTAGTTGCTTATAATGCTTCTAAATAAGGCGGGTTGGCTTGTGTAACGTTTGTTAAAAACTCCCCTGTGACGTAACTTTGTTTTAAAACCAACTACTAATGAGTGGATTAATTTCGTCTTCACTGGCTAGAAAAGTAGTGATGGCACTTTCGGGTCTTTTTCTGGTCTTCTTCTTGGCGCAGCATTTTACTATCAATATTACATCGGTCATTGACCCAGAAACTTTTAATGCATGGTCGCATTTTATGGGCTATAACCCCATTGTACAGTATGCCTTGCAGCCTGTTCTAATTGCGGGGGTCATCATACACTTTGTCATGGGCTTTGTTCTGGAACTGCAAAACAGAAATGCCAGGGGCATCAATTATGTAAAATATAAAGGAAGTGCGAACGCACCATGGGTTTCCAGAAACATGATTTGGTCCGGACTTGTGGTTTTAGCGTTCCTGGGGCTACACTTTTACGATTTTTGGGTTCATGAAATGAGCTATAAGTATGTAGCTATGCTTCCAGAAGACCCTACGCGGTACCACGCTGAAACGGTAGAAAAATTTGCCCCGTTTTGGAGAACCGTCATTTATGTGATTTCATTTGTTTTGCTAAGTCTTCATCTATGGCATGGCTTTGCATCCTCGTTCCAAAGTATGGGCGTCAACAACAAATACACGCCGGCCATTAAAAAATTCGCTAAACTATTTGCGGTGGTTATTCCATTAGGTTTTGCATTTATTGCATTATACCACCACCTTAACCCAATTACACATTAATTATGGGAGTATTGGATTCTAAAATTCCATCTGGGCCATTGGCCGATAAATGGACCAATCATAAAAATAAAATCGACCTGGTCAACCCTGCGAACAAGCGTAATATTGACGTTATTGTTGTAGGTACGGGTCTTGCAGGGGGTTCTGCTGCGGCTACTTTGGCAGAACTGGGGTATAACGTAAAGACTTTTTGTTATCAAGATTCCCCAAGAAGGGCGCATTCCATAGCTGCACAAGGTGGGGTAAACGCCGCCAAAAACTATCAAGGCGATGGGGATAGCGTATACCGTTTGTTTTACGATACCGTAAAAGGGGGCGATTACCGTTCCCGCGAAGCCAACGTGCACCGTTTGGCGGAAGTATCTACCAATATTATTGACCAATGCGTTGCACAAGGGGTCCCTTTTGCACGGGAATATGGTGGCTTGTTGGACAACCGTTCTTTTGGTGGTGTTTTGGTTTCTAGGACCTTTTATGCCAAAGGACAGACCGGGCAACAACTGCTGCTAGGGGCCTATGCCGCCATGAACAGACAGATACAGCGGGGAAAGATCAAATCGTATACCAGACATGAAATGTTGGATATGGTTTTGGTTGATGGTAAAGCGCGGGGCATTATTGCCAGAAACCTGGTTACCGGGGAAATTGAAAGACACTCTGGCCATGCCGTGGTTTTAGCAACAGGAGGTTACGGAAACTTGTTTTTCCTTTCCACCTATTGCATGGGGGCCAATGTAATGGCCGCATGGAAAGCGCATAAACGTGGTGCCTTCTTTGCCAACCCTTGTTTTACACAAATTCACCCTACCTGTATTCCAGTTTCCGGCGACCATCAATCCAAATTGACATTAATGTCGGAATCGTTAAGAAATGATGGCCGTATTTGGGTGCCAAAAAATATTGAGGACGCCAAGGCCATCCGTGAAGGAAGACTAAAACCCACCGAACTCAAAGAAGAGGATAGGGATTATTATTTGGAACGAAGGTATCCCGCTTTTGGAAACCTAGTCCCGCGTGATGTTGCTTCCCGCGCCGCTAAAGAGCGTTGTGATGCAGGTTACGGCGTTAACAAGACCGGCGAAGCAGTTTACTTGGATTTTGCCGCTGCCATTATGCGATACGGACGTGAAAAAGCGCTGACTTCAGGAATGAAAAACCCAGACGATGCCACAGTGCGGAAATTGGGTGAGGAAATCGTGGAAGCCAAGTACGGTAACCTTTTTCAGATGTACGAAAAAATCGTAGATCAGAATCCATACAAAACACCAATGATGATTTACCCTGCGGTACATTATACCATGGGTGGCCTTTGGGTCGATTACAACTTAATGACTACCGTCCCTGGATGCTACGCCGCTGGGGAAGCCAATTTTAGTGATCATGGTGCCAATAGACTTGGGGCTTCTGCCTTAATGCAAGGTTTGGCGGACGGTTATTTTGTATTGCCCTATACCATTGGGGACTACCTTTCGGATGATATCCGTACGGGGCCCATTTCCACGGAAACGGAAGAGTTTGATGCCGCCGAGAAAAACGTACGTGAACGCATAGAAAAACTAATGTCCACAAAAGGCGAACACTCCGTAGATTATTACCATAAAAGGTTAGGTAAGATCATGTGGAACAAATGTGGCATGGCCCGAAACGAGAAAGAGCTGAAGGAGGCCATGAAAGAGATCGCCGAACTGCGTAAGGATTTTTGGGAAAACGTGAAAGTTCCCGGTAGTCCCGATGCCAAAAACCAGGAATTGGAAAAGGCAGGACGTGTTGCCGATTTCTTGGAATTGGGTGAGCTTTTCGCCAAGGATGCTTTGGATAGAAACGAATCTTGCGGAGGTCACTTTAGGGATGAATACCAAACCCCGGAAGGTGAAGCGCTACGCGATGACAAAAACTACACTTATGTAGCCGCTTGGGAATACAAAGGGGAACCAAGTAAAGCAAAACTCCATAAAGAGGATTTGGTATATGAAAATATTGAAGTCAAGACTAGGTCTTATAAATAACATTTTGCTATGAAGTTATACTTAAAAATATGGAGACAGAAGAATGCGGAATCTAAAGGAAGCATGGTCGAATATACCTTGGATGGTATTGAAAACGACATGTCTTTTTTAGAGATGCTGGATGTCTTGAACGAGGGATTAATAAACAAAGGTGAGGAGCCTGTAGAATTTGACCACGATTGCCGTGAAGGTATCTGTGGGACTTGTTCTTTGATGATCAACGGACGTCCCCATGGGCCAGATTCCAAAATAACCGTATGCCAATTGCATATGCGCAGTTTTAACGATGGAGACACCATTGTTATTGAACCATGGAGGGCCAAAGCGTTTCCGGTAATCAAAGATTTAATCGTAGACCGCAACTCATTCGATAGAATTCAGCAAGCTGGTGGTTATATTTCCGTGAACACCTCTGGAAGACCCGTTGATGCCAATGCCATTCCTATTGAAAAGGACCTTGCAGATGCCTCTTTTAATGCGGCTACCTGTATTGGTTGTGGTGCCTGCGTTGCCGCTTGTAAAAATGCCAGTGCGATGTTGTTTACTTCTGCCAAGGTATCCCAATTTGCATTGCTACCGCAAGGGCGGGTAGAAGCCTCTGAACGTGTTTTAAATATGGTACGCCAAATGGACCTGGAAGGTTTTGGTAATTGTACCAATACCGGGGCTTGCGAAGTGGAATGTCCTAAGGGGATTTCCTTGGAGAACATTGCTCGTATGAACAGGGAATACCTTTCCGCAAGCGTTAAGGGGTAAACACCTCCAGGTAGTATACACTTGGCGGTGCCAATAAAACTTAGTCGTTTCCTTTCATTTAGGAAAACACTCTTAAACAAAACCCGAATTCCAAATGGAGTTCGGGTTTTTTGTTATCTTCAAGCTATGCCAAAGCCCTATCAATCCGGTCGTATCAAAGTCCCTCGGTTTAGTGAGGAATCTGGTTTCTACACTACGCCTGAACGCTCCAAAATAATGAGCAAGATCAGGGGAAAAAATACCAAACCCGAAATGGCCTTTAGAAAGGCATTGTGGGCAGCGGGTTATCGCTATCGAATAGACTACAAAAAGCTTATTGGCAAGCCGGATATCGCACTCAAGAAATACAAAACCGTCATCTTTATCGATGGTGAATTCTGGCATGGCCATAACTGGAAAACCCGAAAAGTTAAGCTAAAGACCAACAGGGAATTTTGGATAGCTAAAATAGAACGCAACATGCAACGCGACCAAGAGGTAAATACGGCTCTAAAAGAGCTAGGATATACCGTTTTTAGATTTTGGGACAAACAAATCAACACAGCATTGGAAAACTGTTTGCAACAGGTGCTGAAACACTTAAACCATATTGAAAGAAATGACCTCTAAACTACCTAATGTAGGAACCACCATTTTCACCACAATGAGCAAACTCGCCCATGAACATGGTGCTGTCAACCTCTCCCAAGGATTTCCAAATTTTCCGCCTGATCCAGAGTTACTCCAGTTGGTAGCCCATGCCGTACAAAACGATTACAACCAATATGCGCCCATGCAAGGCATTTTCTCCCTGCGCGAGGTTATCTCAGAAAAAATAGAAACCTTATATGGCCAAACCTACCATCCAGAAAGCGAACTGACCATTACCGCCGGAGCTACACAAGGCATCTTTACGGCCATTTCGGCTTTTGTGAAACCTGATGACCAAGTCATTGTCTTTAAACCTGCGTACGACTGTTATGAACCTGCTATTACATTAAACGGAGGATACATAATCTCCATTGAACTAAAGGGACGCGACTTTAAGATAGACTGGGCGGAAGTAAAATCGAAAATTACACCAAAGACCAGAATGGTCATCATCAATACCCCGCATAACCCTAGCGGCACTATTTTAAGTAAGGCCGATATGCTTCAGC
>CALEYA010000044.1 GCA_937926215.1 uncultured Croceitalea sp.
AATCGAGTAGACGGCCGTGAGCCATAAGCCCACGGTGCGCCTCTCACACCACCGTACATACGGGTCTCGTATACGGCGGTTCACCAGATCAGAGTCTGTTTTCTATCGATGTAGTCTCCTAGCGGTTTGTACCCTTTTCGCTTGAGTCTGGAAATGGTGATGGTAGTTTTTAAAATGGGGCTTTGGGCTACTGCCCAGCCTCCCATTCGTGTTCTACTCCACGCATATGTTTGTCCCTGTTTTATACTGGATTCATTGATGGTTTAAGGCAGTTCTTAATAGAAGACTAAACTGATTGAATTTAGAAAAGGACATCTTGCAGCCTTCCCTACAGACAAACATTTCAAAAAAGAATACTTAAAATAGTTGTCTAGCTAACTATTTTAAGTATATTTGCCTTATGATCAATAACAACATCTACTTTCAAATTGAGCTTACCGCACGAAAAATTAGGCGGTACGGACAAAATGTGCTCAATTCCCATGGCATTGACATTACCATAGAACAATGGTTGGTGTTGAACGTTATTAACGAGAATGAGTACACCAATCAAATTTATGTGGGAGAAAAATTGGTGAAGGACAAGCCTACCATTTCTCGCATGGTGAACCATTTGGAAAAGAAGGAACTGATCGTAAAAACAACCTCTGCCATAGATTCCAGAAAAGTGGAACTGTCATTAAGCAAAAAAGGAAAGGACTTAATCACCAACCTATACCCTATTATTGAAAATATACGGTTGACCGGTTTAAGCAAACTATCCAAAAACGAAAATGAAAGTATTGAGACTATTTTAAAAAAAATTCGAGAAAATCTGGGCGACTAATTTTTAATTATATAGTTGTCCAGCTAACTATAAATAAAACCCTTTAAATTAAAAACAATGAAAACAACAATTTTAATCTTTTTAACCATTTTCACATTAGCATCAACACAATCCGAAGCTCAAAGCACCGCCATAAACGATGTGAAATCAACATTGGAATCGTACATACATGCTGGGGATATTAATGATATCAAAAAACTAAAACCTCACCTACATGGCGAATTCAGGGTGGTATTATACGATGGAAAAAAAGACGCTACCTCCATTTTAGATAAATCCACCTATGTCTCCTTTATAAAAACCAAGAAGTTTGGAGGTTACAAAAGAAGTATTAACTATGAAGACCTTCAATTGATAGGGGAACACATGGCTTCCGTTAAAGTTACCCTTACCAGTCCGGGAAAACCTACCTTAAAGAATTTCTATTCCCTAGTTAAAACAAAGGGCAAATGGTTGGTAATTCAAGATTTTGTTGTCTTAATACCCTAAACCTCAAATAGCCCTATTGGGATTGGCCAATTATATCCCATTTTTGTTCCTGAAAAAGTGAAACGGGAATCTATGACAACCGGGCGCAGTTAACAAGTAAACGGACAATAGTATGGGTAAGCAATAGCGGTTTGAAGTTTTCTTCCAAACCGCTATTGTTTTTTAGTAGGTGCATTGTTCTATACAGCGTCAAAACTTTTTCTCTATCAGCTGTTTCATGCTCACGTCCTCATAGTTCCGTTTCACAAAATCCAGGGCCGTAACCAGCACATTGCCCATGTTTTTGCATTTTTTAAATGCGACGTCCATGGTAAAATCGTGCAATTCGTTTTTTAACCGGTCCACATTATTGGGCGTCGAAATGGCATCCGTCTTTACGGCACTAAGCAGGCGTTTGATCCGGTTACCGGCACTTATCATTCGTTTGGCCACAATGGAACGTTCCTCTATTTTGTATTGATCAACGGAATATTCCTGTAGTTTAGTGGACACCAAGTCGACCATTTTGTTGTTTTCCTTAAAAAACTGGGGGCGGTAGACCTTAAATTTCCCTTCATAACATTGTTGGTCAAAATCTATGGCCCTTAATCGATATACCACATGATCAAAATCATGTACGGGCACCACCACATAATTGTAGGAGCGCATGTCCCCCAACAGGCGTATCATGCACCGCTCGTTAAACTTCACAAATTCTTTGGCCAGTTGGGCCTTTTCGGATTCTGAGCAATTGGGCAGGTTGTCCTTGATAAAAACATCTCCGGGTATCCCGGCAATATGCTCCTCTATCAAAGTATCCTCATGCACCAAAAAGTTGAGATTATAGGGTGATAGCATATGCTCCAGTTCCAAACCATAAATACGTGACGCATCCGTTTTTTTTATATAGAAATGCGTATAGTTATCATTTAAGATGTTTCTCACTTTTATACGAAACGGCTTGGAATTTCCAAAGGTGCAATAGTCTATGGCATCAATATTCAAATACTCCAAAATACGCTCACTACCGTCGGAATGTAATATGGAATATACCTTTTTGAGACTTAGGTCTATTTCCTCACGATCAAACTCGGAATAAAAGACACGTACCCACAAGGTGTCGTCGCCATCATCATCATAAACGGCCACGGAACCTGCAAACCGAAGCAAATCCTCATAAAAAATAGGAATCTCTATCTTTCTGCTATACCGGGCCAAATACATATCCAGCTTTCTTTGCACGGGATAAGCCGGTTTTTTCTTGGACATCAATCGTTCTTCCTGCATTTTATAAATGTATTTGTAACAAAAATGGTTAAGTTTCGTCAAGTTACTATGAAACCACCAAAAAACGATGCCTTTTGGAAACAATACTGACGGTTACCGACCTAACTAAAAAATTTGGCGCGCTTACCGCCGTTAAAAACCTTTCTTTCACTATTGAAAAAGGCAATGTCTACGGAATTCTAGGCCCTAACGGAAGTGGAAAATCGACCACTTTGGGCATCATCCTTAACGTAGTCAACCGCACAAACGGCGATTTTAGCTGGTTTGATGGAAATACTTCTACCCACGAAGCCTTAAAAAAGGTGGGGGCCATTATTGAGCGCCCTAATTTCTATCCCTACATGACCGCAGTGCAGAACCTGAAACTGGTCTGTAAAATAAAGGAAGTACCCCAAGATAAGATTACCGAAAAGTTGGAGCTGGTAGGACTGTTGGACCGTAAGGACAGTAAATTCAAGACCTATTCTTTGGGTATGAAACAGCGCTTGGCCATTGCCTCTGCCCTCTTGAACGACCCGGAAATCTTGATCTTGGACGAACCTACCAACGGATTAGATCCACAGGGAATCCATCAAATCCGGGAAATCATTAAAAAAATTGCGGGTCAAGGGACGACCATTCTATTGGCCTCCCATCTCTTGGATGAGGTAGAAAAGGTATGCTCGCACGTAGTCATCCTAAGAAAAGGTGAAAAACTATATAGCGGTCCGGTAGACGGCATGTTGGCAAGCCATGGTTTTTTTGAGTTAAAGACTACCCAAATGGAGGCACTACAAACGCTTTTGGAAAAAAATGCAAGTTTTGGTAAAGTGGCCTTGGCAAATGGTGGTCTCACGGCCTATTTAAAGGAAGAGATGGATGCCCAGGAATTGAACCAACTTTTGTTCTCCAAAGGCATTGTACTATCGCACCTGGTCAAACGAAAAGAGAGCTTGGAGGAACAATTTTTAGCACTTACAAAAAACAACTAATCAAAACCGCATGGTACGTTTATTACAGATAGAATTCATAAAACTTTGGAACAATAGAGCCAGTAAGGTGCTTATCATTTCCTATTTTGTGTTGCTTACTTCCATTGCCCTTGTGGCCGCAATAAAGTTTGATATAGGTCCCGTTAAATTTCATTTGGCGGAAATCGGAATTTTCAACTTCCCCTATATTTGGCACTTTAACACTTTTATAACCGCTTTTTTTAAGCTTTTTTTAGCCATCGTCATTGTTTCCATGATGGCCAATGAATACAGCAACAAGACCATTAAACAGAATTTGATAGATGGGCTATCCAAAAAAGAGTTCATTTTATCCAAATTCCTTACGGTGCTTTCCTTTGCCGTAATTTCTACGATTTTTGTTTTTTTGGTCTCCCTCATTTTAGGGCTCGCTTATTCCGATTACAACGAACTTTCCATCATTTTTTCGGATTTGGAGTTTGTCATGGCCTTCTTTATTAAACTAGTAGGTTTCTTTTCCTTCTGTCTATTCTTGGGCATTTTGGTGAAACGCTCCGCATTTGCACTGGGGTTCTTGATTATCTGGCAAATATTGGAAGGCATTTTTAGGGGACTTATCAGATGGAAATTGTTTGATGGGGATACCACGGAAACCATTATGGGCTTCTTTCCGCTACAGTCCATGTTCAACTTGATCAAGGAACCCATTACTCGTTTGGAGAGTGTACAAACCGTAGCGGACCAAGTAGGTGAAAAAATAGAACTCAACTACAACGTACACTGGTATGAAATCCTTATCGTACTCGGTTGGACCGCTATTTTTATCTATTTATCCTATGCACTATTAAAGAAAAGGGATTTGTAGTATCTTAGAGCGTCTGTGAAGGATGCTGTTGGATGAAAAAATTGCTAGTACTCATTACCCTTTTGGGCGGTTATATGGCTTTTGGCCAATCCTGCCCCGCTTTGTTGACCCCAGCTGCCGGCGCAACAGATGTCCCCGTGGAATCCACCATTAGTTGGGAAGAAATTGAGGGTGTTCCAGGTTATAGGATTTCCTTAGGGACCACTCCAGGAGGTGAAGACATTATTTCAAATAGACTGGTTGGTAGTGCCAATTTCTTTGTTCCTCCATTAGGATTACCTGAAGATACGCTAATATTTGTCACCATCACCTTGTTTTTCTTTGACAATTTAGATGATGTGGTTTGCCCAAGCATTTCTTTTAGAACAGAAACCTTCTCCCAAGTTCCCGAATGTGCTACGCTAGATATTCCGGAAAACCTAGCCATTGATGTAAATACACGCTCCAATATTACATGGAACTATAGCCCAAGGGCCACCTCTTATCTTTTACGCGTAACCACGGGAGATGGAACGGTTATTTTGCCGGAAACGAATGTAGGTAATGTCCTAACCTTTAACCCTCCGGATGATTTACCGATAAATACGGAAATCTTTGTAGAAATAACGGCCCTAAATAGGTTGGGCATGGCGGTTAACTGTACGGTGCAGTCCTTTATCACAGCAGATATCGTGGTTAATCTTAGTTGTGCAACCTTAATATCACCCAGAAACGGGGATAGTAATGTTCCACTAACCCCAATTTTGGAATGGACGGATGTCCCGGGTGCCACAGGTTATCGGGTATTCATTGGCACTACTCCAGAAGAAAATAATATTCTGGATGACGGCAGGTTCACCACAAACCGCACCTTGGTATTGGATTTTGAACCCAACCGAACGCTATTCGTAAGGATTATTCCATTCAACGAGCTCGGAGAGGCCATAGATTGCGGACAGGAAAGTTTCTCCACCGCTATTGGATGCGGACCGTTCCTTGATCGGTCAACGGGAGAGTTTATCACGTTATTTCCAGAATTCGACTTCCCCAACACTTTTAGCACGTGTGCAAATTCACCTCCCATTTTAATCAGCACGGATGTTGAAGCGGAAACCTACCGCTGGGTCAGCATAACCTCAAGGGGAACGGTAATCGAAGTGTTATCCGAAACACAGGAAGTTACCCTTTCGGAAGGGGGGCTCTATAGGCTTGAGGTCAGTAATTTTGCGGATCCCAACGGCAACAATATTCCATGTACGACCTTAAAAGAATTTGTTGTTGATATCATACAAGGTCCAACGGTGACCTCAGTGGATGTGGAACGTAATGACGATAATCTAATTTTAACGGCAAATGTCACCGGCCCCAGTACGTATGAATATGCGCTAAATGATATCAATGGACCTTATCAAGCAAGCAATATTTTCACCAATGCCCCGCTAGGGGATAATGTGATTTTTGTTAGGGATGAAAATGAAGAAAACTGTATTGTGACCGCGGAGGTGCTAAGCGATTCCGTAAGAGAAGGGTTCCCCAATTTTTTTACGCCAAACGGCGATGAGATAAATGAGTTCTGGCAGTTTGTACAACCTCCTAATACGGAGCGGGTAATTCTCCAATTCATTCAGGTTTTCGATCGTTTTGGCATGCTCATTACCCAAATAGAACCAGAGTCTATTGGTTGGGACGGCACCTTTAACGGACGCCAACTACCCTCTGGTGGCTATTGGTTCCGGGCGGTTGACGATTCCAATAACGAGATCCAAGGTTTTTTTACCTTAAAACGATAATCGATTACCAATCTCTCCGTTTTGCAATCGCCCTTTAGTATTTTTGCGTCATGAAATTTAAGGTAGTTTCGGATTTTAAGCCTACAGGTGACCAGCCCCAAGCCATAAAAAAACTGGCGGACGGCATTGTCCAAGGCGAGGGACATCAAACTTTGTTAGGGGTAACTGGTTCCGGTAAAACCTTTACCGTAGCCAATGTCATAGAACAAGTACAACGGCCTACCTTGGTCCTAGCGCATAACAAAACCTTGGCGGCACAGCTTTACTCGGAGTTCAAACAATTCTTTCCGGAAAATGCCATCGAATATTTTGTTTCCTATTACGATTACTACCAACCCGAAGCCTATATCCCTACAAGCGGCACCTATATTGAAAAGGATCTGTCCATTAATGAGGATATTGAAAAATTACGTTTGAGTACCACCTCTTCCCTACTCTCCGGTAGAAGGGACGTTCTGGTCGTAGCTTCCGTAAGTTGTCTTTATGGTATTGGGAATCCCGTGGAATTCCAAAAAAACGTAATATCCATACAACGGGACCAAGTCATTTCCAGGACAAAGTTTCTCCATCAATTGGTACAAAGCCTTTACTCAAGGACTACGGCAGATTTTAGGAACGGTAATTTTAGGGTTAAGGGTGATGTTGTGGACGTTTTTCCAGGTTATGCCGACCATGCCTTCAGGATTCATTTTTTTGGGGATGAGATCGAGGAAATAGAAGCCTTGGATCCTTTCAACAATAAAGTGCTAGAAATTTACGATTCCCTAAACATTTATCCGGCAAATATGTTCGTGACCTCGCCGGATGTGCTACAGAACGCCATAAAATCCATACAGGACGATTTGGTAAAACAGATTGACTATTTTAAGGATATTGCACGCCCTTTGGAAGCAAAACGTTTGGAAGAACGTACCAATTTCGATTTGGAAATGATCCGCGAACTGGGGTATTGCTCCGGCATTGAAAACTACTCCAGATACTTGGACGGGCGAGATCCGGGAACCAGACCCTTCTGCCTTTTGGATTATTTTCCTGAGGACTACCTTATGGTCATAGACGAAAGCCACGTAACGCTGCCCCAAGTCCATGCCATGTATGGCGGTGACCGCAGCCGAAAAGAAAATTTGGTGGAATATGGTTTTAGACTCCCCGCAGCCTTGGACAACAGACCCTTAAAGTTTGAAGAATTTGAAGCTTTGCAAAATCAAGCCATATACGTGAGTGCGACCCCTGCGGATTATGAGTTACAGCTAAGCGAAGGGGTTTATGTGGAACAGGTCATACGGCCTACCGGACTTCTAGATCCCATTATTGAGGTGCGACCGAGCATCAATCAAATTGATGATTTGATCGAGGAAATCCAAAAACGTGTGGAGCTTGATGAACGTACCTTGGTCACCACCCTTACCAAAAGAATGGCTGAAGAGTTAACTAAATACCTCTCCAGAATTGATGTAAGATGCCGCTATATACATAGCGATGTGGATACTTTGGAGCGGGTGGAAATTATGCAAGATTTACGTAAAGGTATTTTTGATGTGCTCATTGGGGTCAATTTGTTGCGGGAAGGCTTGGACTTGCCGGAAGTTTCTTTGGTAGCCATCTTGGATGCCGATAAGGAAGGTTTCTTGCGAAGCAATAGGTCTCTGACACAAACCGTAGGTAGGGCAGCAAGGAACCTAAACGGAATGGCCATTATGTATGCGGATAAGATTACGGATAGTATGCAGAAGACCATGGATGAAACCACCTATCGCAGGGAAAAACAAATTGCCTATAACGAAAAACACAACCTGGTCCCCAAGGCCTTAAAGAAAAGCCTGGATAGTGCATTGGCTAAAAACTCGGTTTCTACCTATCATTTTCAAAAGGAAGAACTGCGTGCCGCTGAACCGGATTTGGAATATCTGACGCCTGACCAAAAGGCCAAAATCATTCTACAAAAGCGTAAAGCCATGGAAAAAGCGGCCAAGGAACTTAACTTTATGGAAGCGGCCAAACTTAGGGATGAAATAAAAATGCTACAGGAGCAAGAATAAACAAGGGCTTAGGTGATATCCAGAAGCACTTACCCTAACCAAACTAAAATTGCAATTATTGAGTAAACTACCTCGGGTTATTATACCCTTTGGCAGTGCCAATAAAAAAAGCGCCACTATACCAAGTGACGCTTTCCTCAACTAACCAACTAAACCAACCACAAAAGTGGTTTTCTCAAACTAACTTTATGTTTATGCTATTTCAATAAGGCGCTTAGGTTTTGGTAAGGCCTCTTCTTTCTTAGGCAAGGTCAATTTTAAGATCCCATCCTCGTAAGATGCATTTATAGCACCGACATCAATGGTCTCAGGTAAGGTAAATGCTCTTTTAAACGAGGTTGTATGAAACTCCCTTCTAGTATAATTATCGGTTTTGGTCTTGTCTTCCGATTTGATTTCCCCAGAAACCGTCAACACTTCGTTGTCCACTTCAAGATTAAAATCCTCTTTCTTAAACCCAGGAATGGCAAAGTGCAATTCAAACTCTTTTTCGTTGTCCATGATATTTACGGAAGGCACTGCGGCCTTTGCGTTTTCCATTCCGCCAAACCAATCCGGACTAAAAAACTCATTCATTAAACTGGGAAATATTGGATTGTTTCTTTTAACTAAACTCATATCGTTTTATTTTTTGATTAAACTCAAACGAATAAAGTCAAAAGCCATACCAGCTCATAATAACTGTCAATATGGCGTTATTTGTTAATCAAATAATGTCATTTTGTCATCTATTTAATATTTTCCCAAGAAATAAGTGAGACTTCCGCACCATCCAGACACAAAAAAATCCTGAATATCTTCAGGATTTTTACGCTAATCAAAATATGCACTGTTTTCTTATGCAGTGATTCTTACTGGCACAATATAAGTCTTACCTTCTACTACGCTTTCTGTGTCAACTTTCTTGTAGTTCAAGCGACCTTTAACAAAACCTTCCAATTGCTCGTTAGTTGTTTCCACGGAAATAACGACTATTTCCCCATCTCCGTTGATCATAAATCGAACATCGGCGGTTAAATCGTCATCAACAATAAACTTGTTGTTTTTTAGCATCTTATGTATTTGTGACGCTAACTCGGATTTAGAACTTGAAGGTGTTGGATTGTTGTTTGCTGAAACACTTCCTACCGCAAACATGGCAGCTGCTACTACTACTAAACTAATTTTTCTCATGATGATTTCGTTTTAGAGATTGATGATTTGATGAATATGCTTAAAAGACGCCCCAAAATTGCGAATGTTACAAGCCATGTTCTTTTTTAACATATTTTTAGTTGTTGACCTTTGGTATTATCAACATAAAACTAAAGCTAAAAAAGCCGTAAAAAGTCAATGGTAACGGGATTTAATGCATTCTTAACCACCTTTACGATTCCATAATTTTCGGTATTAAAAATTTAACCTTAAAGTTTTCCAAGCTTTAAAAATTGCAGCGGGATGCGCTAAGAATCCTTGAAAAAAAGCCATTTATATGATGACAATTGGATATGATGGGAACAAGTAAACTACATCGGGACAAGCCCATGAGGCATGTACACGAAACTGAATCTTAATTTCGAGGTTAGCCTCTAGGTATAATACCCTTTGGCGGTGCCAAAAAAGTCCAAAAAAAAGAGGTTGCCCAGTGGACAACCTCTTACATATTTTGCTAAAACATACCTACTAAGCGAGTACTTCCTTTACTTTATCGGCCGCTTCCTGAAATTGTACGGCAGATTGTACCGCCAATCCGGAATTATCGATAATTTCTTTGGCGAGTTCCGCATTGGTACCTTGTAACCTAACGATAATAGGTACTTTAATGGAATCCCCCATATTTTTATACGCATCTACAACACCTTGCGCCACACGGTCACAACGTACGATACCTCCAAAAATATTAATCAATATCGCCTTTACATTGGGATCCTTTAAAATGATCCGGAATGCTTCTTCTACCCTTTTGGCATCTGCGGTACCACCTACATCCAAAAAGTTCGCGGGCTCACCACCAGCCATTTTAATAAGGTCCATGGTGGCCATCGCTAATCCTGCTCCATTTACCATACAACCTACATTACCATCCAAGTCCACATAATTTAAGCCAACGGCACGGGCTTCAACTTCAATAGCATTCTCTTCCCTTAAATCACGCATTTTTGCATACTGCTTTCTTCTGTACAAGGCATTGTCATCAATGGAAACCTTGGCATCAACCGCCATAATCTTGTCGTCCGAAGTTTTTAACACAGGATTTATCTCAAACATACTGGAATCACTTTCTACATATGCCTTATACAGGGCGGAAACAAACTTGGTCATCTCCTTAAAAGCCATTCCTGAAAGTCCTAGGTTAAAAGCAATCTTTCGGGCCTGAAAAGGCATCAGGCCAGTTGCAGGATCAATCTCCTCAGTAAAAATAAGATGTGGGGTTTTCTCGGCCACCTCCTCAATATCCATACCTCCTTCCGTAGAATACATGATCATGTTTCTACCGGTCCCCCTATTCAATAAAACGGACATATAAAACTCGCTGGTCTCACTATCACCAGGGTAATACACGTCTTCCGCAATTAAAACTTGATGTACTTTTTTACCCGCTGCGGAAGTTTGTGGGGTAACAAGGTTCATTCCTATGATCTGCCCTGCAATCTCCTCTACTTCCTTAAGGTTTTTGGCCAATTTAACACCACCGCCTTTTCCGCGTCCCCCAGCATGTACCTGTGCTTTTATCACATGCCATCCCGTTCCGGTTTCCTGTGTCAATTGTTTGGCAGCATCAACGGCTTCCTTGGCATTATGCGCCACAATACCACGTTGAATGCGTACCCCAAAACTTGCTAAAATTTCTTTTCCTTGATATTCGTGGAGATTCATAAGAATGTAAAGTTATAATTGCGCACAAAAATAGGGAACAGCCTTGTATAATAGAAAAATATTGATCGTTTATTAACGAAGGTGGGTTTTAGTAAGCGTTGACTTGCGCTAGTCCGCTTTAAAATCCTCAAAATCCAAAGGGTCAAAATTTTTGAAGTGCCCATTCATTTCTATCACCGTCTTTGTTCTGTTGATTTGTTTGAGAACGGCAATGGTATCTTCCAAATGTGCTTTTATATAATGCAGGCGTTCCGTTTCATTGGTAAGTTGCAGCAGTTTATATTCCTGTTCAAAGGAAAGTCCCATTTTATGGGCAAAGGCATAACTATTGAATTTATCCGCAGGCACATCTGGAAGCTGTACGGCCATTAGTTGGTACAGTTCCTTGATCTTGGCCAAGACATCTTGCCGCAAACCTTCATCGGCATCATTATCAGATTCTAAAAACTCTATAACACCGCCCGCATACAATTTATCATCCAACTGGTTTTCAAAAGTTACCACTTTAAAAACCTGCCTTGCAACACAGACTACATCCATTTCCCCACCTTCGTAAGTGTTTACCACCTCTACCAACTGCACTTCCGTTCCGTACTCAATCCGTTTGTCTATATAAACGGGAATACCAAAAGTAATGGCATCGTCCCTGCAATCATTAATAAGTTGCCTGTAGCGTTCTTCAAAGATGTGTAGTGGCACCGTCTCTCCCGGAAAAAAAACCGATTGTAGTGGAAATAAAGGCAGCTTCATGGATAGATTTTTTTTTTAAATGTAAGCACATCACATTAACTGAACAACTTTCATAATTGTTATTTTTATAACAATTTGTTGTATTTATTTGATTCTCTATTTTATTTTTGCCCCAGAGATGCGAGTCTGTTAGATTTGAAAAAAATTAGGATTATGGAAAATGCTGCCCTATTGGATATTGCCAACACCTACGGAGCACCTTTATATGTATATGATGCGGAAAAAATAGCATCGCAATACCAACGCCTTACGGGTGCCTTTAGCGGTGTGGAACAGTTGCGTTTAAATTATGCCTGCAAGGCACTATCCAACCTAGGCGTGCTACGGTTGATGAACAGTTTGGGCAGTGGGTTGGATACCGTCTCCATACAAGAGGTTCGGTTGGGACTTTTAGCGGGGTTCAAACCAGAATCCATTATCTACACGCCAAACGGGGTTTCCTTGGAAGAAATTGAAGAGGCCGCAGCACTTGGGGTACAAATCAATATTGACAACCTTTCCGTATTGGAACAGTTTGGAAGCAAGCACCCCGATATTCCCGTGTGCATACGCATTAATCCGCATGTGATGGCTGGTGGAAATTCCAATATTTCCGTTGGACATATCGATTCCAAGTTTGGAATCAGCATCCATCAAATACCGCATTTGTTACGTATTGTAAATCTCACTAAAATGAACATCAACGGTATCCATATGCATACCGGGAGTGATATTTTGGATATCGATGTGTTTCTTTATGCCTCTGAAATCCTATTTGAAACGGCCAAAAATTTTGATAAACTCCAATTTATAGATTTTGGTAGCGGGTTTAAAGTACCTTATAAAGAAGGGGATATTGAAACTAATGTAGAAGAATTAGGCAAAAAATTGACCAAACGCTTCAATGCCTTTTGCAAGGAATATGGCAGGCCTTTGACACTAGCTTTTGAACCCGGTAAATTTTTAGTCAGTGAGGCGGGGTATTTTTTAGCCAAAGTGAATGTTGTAAAACAAACCACTTCCACCGTTTTTGCCAGTGTCGATTCCGGATTCAACCATTTGATCCGACCTATGCTATATGGTTCCACCCATGAAATCCTAAATATATCCAACACAAAAGGCAAGGAACGGTATTATTCCGTGGTAGGCTATATCTGTGAAACCGATACTTTTGGCAGCAACCGAAGGATCAATGAAATAAAAGAAGGGGATATCCTTGCCTTTAAAAATGCGGGTGCCTATTGCTTTACCATGGCAAGCAACTACAACTCCAGATACCGACCGGCCGAGGTTTTATGGTTCGAAGGTAAAGCCCATTTGATACGGGAACGGGAAACTTTTGATGATATCCTAAGAAACCAGGTAGACATTTCAGCCGTTTTTGAAACTGCGAAACCCGCTGTTCTCACGAAATAATTTTGAGCATATTCCGTTAGGTTTGGTATAGTTGTTGGACTATGCTAAAAAAAAGAACTATGCGAACGTTTACCATTGTTGCTGTACTGTTTTTCTCCCTTTCCTTATCTGCGCAGGAGGTCAATTGGATTTCTTGGGACGAAGCCGTTGCCCTAACGACTACAGAAGAGAACCCAAAAAAGATTTTTGTGGATATTTATACGGACTGGTGTGGATGGTGCAAAAAAATGGATAAGGATACCTTTCAAAATCCGGAAGTAGCCGCTTATATGGCTGCAAACTTTTACATGGTAAAAATGGACGCCGAGGGTAAGGAACCTATTAATTATCAAGGCAAAGAGTTCAAATTTGTGCCTTCTGGAAAACGCGGATATCATGAACTTGCCGCCGCTTTGCTCCAAGGGCGTATGAGCTACCCTACCGTAGTATTCTTGGACGAAGAACGTAATATGCTCTCCCCCGTACCGGGTTACCAAAAAGTAAAGCCTTTTTTAAAGATTGCCCGTTATTTTGGCGATAATATCTACAAAGAGCAGGACTGGAAGGCGTATGATTCGGCTGGGGA
>CALEYA010000045.1 GCA_937926215.1 uncultured Croceitalea sp.
TTGGCGGACGTTTTTACTCCCGGCACTTATGACCTCACCACACAAAACCTTCCGATCCTAACCACCTTAAAAGGATGGAAATACGGTTTTAACTCCCCGTTTAAGGCCGAAGTTTACTTTGTGAACACCCATTTGTTTACCGATGAAAAGTGGGGGACAAAAAACCCCATTACCCTAAGTGACGATCGCTTTGGTCTAGTAGAAATTAGGGCGTTTGGCACCTACGCCTTTAAAATTGCCGATGCCGGAAAGTTCATTGTTGATATTGTGGGTACGGACAGCAACTTTACCAACTTTGAAATCAATGAACACCTTAAAAGTTTGATTGCGACCCGTTTTACGGATACCGTGGGCGAGGCCAATTTGCCTATAGAACTATATGCAGCCAATACTTCGGAACTTTCCGATACTTGCCAAGAGGTAATGAAACCGGAATTTCTTTCCGTGGGGATTTCTTTGGAAAAATTCTATATCGAAAACGTCTCGATGCCGGAAGATTTAAAGAAAGAGATCTTTGAATATAGCCGAATCGATAAGTTGGACTTAGACAAATTGACCAAATTCAAAACTGCAAAAGCCATTGAAGCTGCCGCCAAAAACGAAGGGGGAACCGCAGGTGCAGGCATGGGCATGGGTATGGGCTTTGTCCTGGCCCAACAAATGGGGGGAATGATGGCGGGAGCCCCGCAGATGGGAGGCCAACAGCAGGTGGCCCAAGCTACGGGTGCCGTTCCACCACCAATGCCGGTAGCGGTGCAGTATTTCTATGCCGTAAACGGAGCGCAACAAGGTCCGGTAAGCATAGAGCAGCTTAAGACCCTATTCGCCAATAGGACCATAAACAAGGAAAGTCTGGTCTGGAAACAAGGTATGGGCAACTGGGCAGCATTACAAGAGGTGGACGAATTGAAAGCCTTCTTGGGGGGCAATACCCCACCGCCACTGCCTGGAGCATAAACAAAAGACGATTGACACGACCCAATCTTTAGGATCATCATGCACAGGTTCTAAAGATTGTTTCGTTACCATGCTCCTCATAATATGGAACAAAAGACCCAAAATACCGAACTCAAAAAAGCCTGCGTCAATTGCGGGGCGGAATTGAAGTACCAGCCCGGGACCAAAAATATCAGTTGTGACTACTGTGGGCATCAAGAAGCCATAAGCCTAGATGACAACGGATTTAAAGAGCTGGAGCTCTACCCCTATCTAAAAGAGATGGGCGCACAGAAGCACAGTGAGGAAATTTCCATGCTCAACTGCAAGAATTGCGGTGCCAACCAACATGTAGAGGAAAATTACAAATCCCTGCACTGCGTGTATTGCAGTATGCCCCTTATTTTAGAGGACGCTTACAAAGAAGATTGGATCCTACCCGGTGCCGTACTACCCTTTCAAATAGACCAACGAAAATCATTCCAGATTTTTAAGAAATGGGTAAACAGCCTATGGTTTGCCCCCAACAACCTAAAGAAAGCGGCTTTAGATCCGCAGTTCACCAAAGGGCTGTACTTGCCCTACTGGACTTTTGATGCCCAATTGCATGCTTCCTATTCCGGTCAACGGGGGGAATATTATTATGAAACGCAACGGGTACGTAACGCCAATGGTAAGACCGTAACCAAACAGGTGCGAAAAACACGTTGGTATCCGGCATCCGGAAATATCTCCGGCTTTGTGGACGATACCTTGGTAAAAGCCTCCAAACAGCGGAAAGGCAGGGTGCCTTCCAAAATAGCACGTTGGAACCTTAAATTGCTGCAACCTTTTAACTCCAGTTTCTTATCCGGTTTTGTCACCGAGAAATATACCATCCCCCTTAAACAAGGGCATTTATCCGCAAAAGGCGAAGCAAAACGCATTGCGGAGCGCTGGTGCAGACAAGATATTGGTGGTGATACACAACGGGTAACAAGCATGGATATGAAGCTGTCCGAAGAAACCTTTAAGCACATTCTATTGCCTATTTATGTAAGTGCGTATCGCTACAATGGCAAGGAATATAATTTTTTTATCAATGGGGAAAACGGAAGCATTTCCGGAACACGACCCTATAGTTTTTGGAAGATTTTCTTTACCGTAGTCTTTGTATTGCTGATTATCGGTCTCATCGCATTTTTTGCACAATAAATTTAAGTTACTATGAAAACACTACCCTTTGTACTACTATTTGTTTCCATTTCCGTCCTTGCCCAAAAGACGACTTTAGAAGAAGACAAAGCAGCCATTGAAGCCGTATTGCATACCCAACAAGAGGCATGGAACAACTACGATATTGAGACCTTTATGGAACCCTATTGGAAATCGGACGAGTTAAAATTTTATGGCCCCGGGGGAGTTATAAAAGGGTGGCAGAACACCTTGGAACGTTACCAGAAAAGTTATCCGACCAGAGCCCATTTTGGAACGCTCAATTTTGTACTCCATGATATTTCCAGAATAAATGAAGGCGCATATTCCGTAATGGGCGAGTTCTATTTGACCCGGGAGGTGGGTGATGCCAAAGGCATCTTTATGCTGATACTCAAAGAAATAGATGGGGCGTGGAAAATTATTGCGGATACCTCTGCAGCTGTAAACTGATCCGCTAACAAAACCTATGGGCTACGATTTTTTAATGTACGTACATCTTATTACCGTAGT
>CALEYA010000046.1 GCA_937926215.1 uncultured Croceitalea sp.
TAAGTTGAAGGGCGAGTTCTACTTTGGATTTTGTTGGACGTTGCATAAAAAGGAACAAGATCAAAACCCCTGCTACGGTTAAAAAAAGCAGATTCCCCGTGGTAGAAAACCATACCAAATTTAATATTGCCGGACCTTCCAAAAGTGCATACTTCACAAGGGACGCCTGTTGAAAGCCTGCTAATTTTTTTCCTAAGGTTTCTTTTTGTACGGCAGCTTTAGTGAAAATTTTAAACATAAAGTTCGCTGCAAAAATACCTACCAACCCTATTACCGGAAAGACATAGATGAAAATATCATCATCAAGGCTGGCATTTGTGGTAAGGGTAGTGGTACTATAAAAAAATACTGCCATCGCTAAAGGCGCGAGGGTCATGCCTAAATGAAGTATGGAAATTGTTTTTAAGTACTTACGCGGTGTTGTTGTCATATGATATGTTAAAAAGTATGGCGCATTCCCTTAGGATATTTGCCTTCAAATTTGCTTTGCCGGGTAAATTTATAAATAATAAAACTTGCCGAAACAGGCCTTTCTATATTCCTGCTTCATAAAATACGGACTTGTCTTTGAAGGAGGCCAATAGATACCGTACCTTGTACGTAATTGATCCATAGTCTTAAAATAACCGAAACGAATCGTTTGAAAACAAAGTCCGCTCAAAAAATAATTTTTGTCTACAATGCCAATTCCGGCACCAGGAACGCTATCATGGATAGCATGCACAAAGTCTTTAGTCCTTCCACCTATGAGTGTAGTTTGTGCGATATTACCTTTGGTGTTGTTAGTGAAAATCGGACCTGGAAAAAGTTTAGACAAGAAAGTGGGCACAGCATGGTCTTTTTACACAAAGATGAATTCGCAAAAAAATATGCCAGTAAGTTTGGCTATAAGTTTGATTTTCCAATTGTGCTAATAGAAGGTGGTAATGGGTTGGAAGTGCTCATAACAACAAAAGAGCTGAACGGATTAAAGACCGCTGGAGGGCTAATCCGTTTACTTAAGGAACGGGTTTCAAAATAATCGGTTTTCGGATTTTAACCCTTTTGCATTTGCCCATTTATATTTTCAATAAAGGATAGCAGTTCCTCTTTTCCGGTTCGCTTGGTGGAGGATGTCACAAAATGCGTAGGGGCTTCTTCCCATGCCGTTTCCAAAAGTGTATTTAGATAATCGGTTACCTGCTTTTGGATTACGGCAGGTTTAAGTTTATCCGCTTTGGTGAAAATTATGGCGAATGGAATACCGTTGGTGCCCAACCACGCCATGAAATCCATATCTACGGGCTGTGGTGCATGTCTAATGTCTATCAATACAAAAGCGCATACCAATTGTTCCCGTTTTTCAAAATAGGCCGTAATGTATTTTTGAAAGGTCTTCTTTTCCTTTTTGGAGACCCTAGCATACCCATAACCGGGTAAATCTACCAAAAACCAGTTGTCGTTTATTTTAAAGTGATTGATGAGCTGGGTTTTTCCAGGTCTACCGGAAGTCTTGGCCAAAGACTTTTTATTGGTCAACATGTTGATCAAGGAAGATTTGCCAACATTGGACCGTCCAATAAAAGCATATTCCGGTAGTGCCGCTTTAGGACATTTGTCCACATCGGAGTTACTCATTATAAATTCTGCGGAAGTTATTTTCATGGCTTGGAAATTAACCTTTGGAACCATAAAGTTAGCCTTCCTAGGCTAAATTGATATCCAAATGTGATAGCTTTTGCTTTACATCAAAGTTAGAAGTCACGCTTTACCAACCAAGCGTCAAGGATACTGTTAAACGTTTCCGGATGCTCCATCATTGGGGCATGGCCACATTTCTCGATCCAGAACAATTCGGAATCTGGTAGCAGCTCATGGAATTCCTTGGCCACCTTGGGCGGGGTAACGTTATCATTCTCTCCCCATATAATACAAGTTGGTGTTGGCATCTTGGGGAGGTCCTTTGCCATATTGTGCCGTATGGCACTTTTTGCAATGGCAAGGGTCTTTACCAGTTTCATACGGTCATTGACGGTTGCAAAAACCTCGTCCACGATTTCCTTTGTAGCTACCGTAGGATCATAAAAAACGTCTTGGGCCTTTTTCTTTATGAATTCATAATCCCCCCGCTTGGGATAACCATCGCCCATGGCACTCTCGTAGAGGCCGGAGCTGCCGGTAATGACCAAGGCCTTGACCATTTTTGGAAACATCTTGGTATGTAAAAGGCCAATATGACCACCAAGGGAATTTCCTAAAAGGATAACATCTTCCAGTCCTTTATGCTCAATGAACTTCTCTAAGAATTTAGCAAAGTTCTTGACCGTGGTCTTGATCATGGGCATATCATAAATAGGAAGTTCGGGCACCAAAACTTTATAGCCCTTCTTTGGAAAATAGCTAGTAACACCTTGAAAGTTACTTAAGCCACCCATAAGACCATGCAATATGATAATGGGCTTCCCCTCACCAATTTCAATGTAGCGGAATTTACCTTCCTCTATAATTTCTTCCATTTAAGATAGTTCGGTCAAGAACGGCAAATATAGGTATTTAATGGAATCCTAGTGTCTTTCCTTGCAAGTTGCCCAATCCTATATTTTTCATACCAAAAACGACCATTTTTTAGTCGAAGTGGGAAATGGAATCCCATTTTTGCATTTCTGGTGGTAAATTTGACCAAAAATCTTTTATTTTTATTAACATTTTAAAATTCGTGGTAAAATGTGGTAATAATATTTCTATATTTGAGTTATAGAAAGTAAACAAACTGATTTTGAACATCTTCTTCTTCGGGACATTCAACTGCAAGGCGGATGCAAAAGGGCGTATTATGCTCCCCATTGCATTGCGCAAACAGATGGAGTCTGTCATAAAAGAAGGGTTCTATGTAAAAAAATCATATTACAAAGAGTGCTTGGAGCTTTATCCCGCGCAGGAATGGATAAAGATCAATGACGAATTGGATCAGAAGAGCAGGTATGATGAAGAGGTGGATGATTTTATCCGAATGTTTACCACAGGATTGCGCCAAGTGGATTTGGATAATACGGGAAGGCTGTTGATTCCCAAGGAAGTTATGGCCATGGCCAATATTAAGAAAGAGGTCAAGATTTCCCCAATACGAAAGCATTTGGAAATTTGGGACGTGGATATTTATAACAAAGCCATTGAGGCTACCAAGGAGCGTAAAAAAGAATTGGCCAATAAGGTAATGCTGGGCAAAACCGAAGAGGATGTATCATAATCCGGTATTGCTCCAAGAGTCGGTCGATGGGTTGTCAATCAAGGAAAACGGAATATATGTGGATGTCACCTTTGGTGGTGGCGGCCATTCCAAGGAAATATTAAACAGACTGGGACCTAACGGAAAGCTATTCGCTTTCGATCAAGATGAAGATGCACAGGCAAACCGTATCGATGACGACCGTTTTGTGTTAATACAAGAGAATTTTAGGTTTTTAAGGCAGTTTTTAAAGTTCTATGGCATTTTAGAAGTTGATGGAATCTTGGCAGATTTTGGGGTTTCCTCGCATCAGTTCGATCAAGCGGAACGCGGTTTTTCCACCAGGTTCGATGCGGATTTGGATATGAGAATGAGCAGAAAGAACGAGCGTTCTGCCCATGATGTGGTAAACAACTACAGTTTGGAAGCATTGGTCCGCATATTTAAGGAGTATGGGGAATTGCGATCGGCTTATCCTATGGCAAAAGCCATATTGCAGGCTAGGGAAGGGCAACCGATCAATACTACCGAGGAACTCAAAAAAAGCATAGCGCCTTTGTTGCCCAAAATGAAGATGAACAAAATTTTGGCACAGGTGTACCAAGCCATACGTATTGAGGTGAACGATGAGATAGGGGTGTTGAAATCCTTTTTGGAGCAAACGGCGGAGATGGTTAAAAAAGAGGGTAGACTTAGCGTAATCAGTTACCATTCCTTGGAAGATCGTTTGGTCAAGCGCTTTATTAGGGAAGGTAAGTTTGAGGGCCAGGCGGAAAAGGATTTTTATGGTAACGTCACGGTTCCCTTTAAAAAGGTAGGCGGGCTTATTGTACCATCAGCAGATGAAATAGCAAAAAATAACCGGGCTCGGAGTGCTAAACTCCGCATAGCGACCAAAGTATGATTTGGGGTCAAAAAACGAGAAAATGAAAGTAAAAAAAGGAATACTGGACATTTTAAAAGGGAAATTTTTGGTGAGTGGCGACGCTCCTAAAAATTGGCTCTTTCTCTTTTTTGCATCCTTTCTGGCGGCCATGATGATTTCTAGCAGTCACCATGCCGATAAAAAAGTACATGAAATCGCACAACTCAATGAGAAGGTACGTGGCCTTCGCAGCGAGTTTGTAGAGACAAGGAGAAGCCTGCAGCAATTGAAATTGGAATCCAATTTAAAAAAGGCCATTGCGGACCAAGGTTTGAAACCTTCCTTAAATCCACCACAAAAAATCGTAATCAAGAGTAGGGACTAATGGCCATCACCGAAAAACATATCATGAGTAGGCTTTACCTCATTGCAGGCGGACTTTTTCTGTTCGCTGTTGGGGTGGTGGTAAAGTTGGTGGACATCCAAATGGTGAAAGGCACCGAGTATAAAGAGCTTGCCACACGAAAAATGGAAAAAATGTTTACCATAGAGCCTAATCGTGGTAACATCTATGCAGATGACGGTAGTCTTTTGGCCGCTTCGGTCGCTAAATATGAGATTCGTTTTGATGCCAATACCGTAAAAGAGGAACATTGGCAAAAATATATGACCCCGCTTTGTGATTCCCTGGGCGTTCTCTTTAATAAACCTTCGTCCTATTATCGGCAAATGCTTAGAAAAGCGCGTGCCAATAAAAACGGCTATAAGCTTATTGCCCGCAATGTAGGGTATTTGGAATATGCGAGAATGCGGAAGTTCCCACTTTTTAGATTAGGGCCCAATAAAGGTGGATTTATTGAAAAGCATCGCGTAGTGCGGGATTATCCATTGGGTAAGATTGCCGCCCGTAGTATTGGGTATGAGCGTGTGGACGAGAAAGGACATTACACAAGAGTGGGCCTGGATGGTGCCTTTGGGGTAAACTATCTTAGGGGGCATGAGGGAAAACGCCTCAAACAAAAAAGTGCCGGGAGCCAATGGAAGCCAGTTGGTTTTGACAATATTGTGGAACCGCAAGACGGAAGCGATATCGTGACCACCATCAATACCAATATGCAAGATATTGCGCATCATGCGCTGCTAAAGCAATTGGAATACTACAAGGCTGATCATGGTTGTGTGGTGGTGATGGAAACTAAGACCGGTGCTATAAAAGCAATTTCAAATCTCGGTCGCACCAAAGAAGGAAAATATTACGAGCGTCTAAACTATGCGGTTGGAGAATCCAGTGAACCGGGTTCCACCTTTAAATTAATGTCCATGGTGGCGGCACTTGAGGATCAAGTGTTGGATACCAGTACCGTAGTGGATACGGAAAAGGGCCGCTGGAAAATTTATGATCGTACGGTTAGGGATTCCAGATGGGGTGGTTATGGTGAGATTAGTATGGCCAAAGCATTTGCGGTGTCTTCCAATACCGCTTTTGCCAAAATGATTCATGAAAATTATAAGGAGAATCCAGAAGTTTATGTAAAACGGCTTATGAATATGGGCTTGCATAAAGATTTGGACCTTCCTATCATAGGTGAAGGCAAACCGGTAATACGTTATCCTGGGGACAAAGGCTGGTCTGGAATTTCCTTGGCGTGGATGTCCCATGGCTATGAGGTTTCCATGACGCCTTTACAATTATTGACCTTTTATAATGCCATTGCCAATGATGGCGAAATGGTACGTCCCCTGTTTATCAAACAGGCCAAGGTGGGTAATAAGGTAATCAAGGAATTTTATAAGGATGTGATCAATCCGTCCATATGTTCCAAGGAGACCTTGAACAAAGTGCAGCAACTTTTAAAGGATGTGGTGAAGAAAGACTACGGTACCGGTAGCGGACTGTACTCCAAGAATTTCTCCATGGCAGGCAAAACGGGAACCGCACAAAAGAACTATGTGACCAAAGACCCGGAAAAGCTGCAATACATTTCATCCTTTGCAGGCTATTTTCCTGCCGATAATCCCAAGTATTCCTGTATCGTGGTGATTCACGAGCCGGATAGGGAGGTCGGGATTTACGGTGCGGATGTTGCCGGGCCGGTATTTAAATCCTTGGCAGAGAAGATACATATTACCTCGCCAGTGGTGGACAAAGTAGTGCCGGAACATCCAAAAAAAGAACAGGTAGAGAATGCTTTTCAGAAGTATTACGGAATTGCCCAAAAACAACTTCCTACCATGCCCAACCTAAAAGGAATGTGCGGTATGGATGCCATTGCCATTTTGGAAAACCTTGGCGTAAAAGTAGAGGTGAAGGGCAATGGTAAGGTAGAAAAGCAATCCGTTAAAGAAGGAACCAAGATTAACCAAGTAGATAAAATCGTCCTACAACTATCATGAAGTTGCTAAAAGACATATTGTATGGAGTAGGGCTCACCGCGGTAAACGGGGACACCAATGTGATGGTGAATGCTGTCCATTTTGATTCCAGAAAAGTGGCGATGGATGATGTTTTTATTGCAATAAAGGGCTTGACCACCGATGGACATGGTTATATAAAGAACGCCATTGATCAAGGGGCAAAAGCTATCGTTTGTGAAGAAATGCCGGCATTGGTTGTCAGCGGGATTACCTATCTGCAAGTAAACAATGGGAATAAGGCCTTGGCCATTATGGCTTCTAATTTTTACGAAGTCCCCTCAAAAAACCTCAAGTTAGTTGGTGTCACAGGGACCAATGGAAAAACTACGGTATCCTCGTTATTGTACAGTCTGTTTAAAAAGGCAGGCTATAAAGTAGGCTTGATTTCTACGATTAAGATTTTGGTGGATGAAACCGAATATAAAACTACCCATACCACTCCAGATGCACTAACGATCAATCGTTATTTACACCTTATGAGCCAAGAAGGGGTGGAGTATTGTTTTATGGAGGTCAGCTCCCATGGAATACATCAAAAAAGAGCGCAAGGCCTACATTTTGAAGGGGCCATTTTTACCAACCTCTCCCATGATCATCTGGATTACCATAACACTTTTGCGGAATATAGGGATACGAAAAAACAGCTGTTTGACGGCCTGTCAAAAACCGCTTTCGCCCTAACCAATCTGGACGATAAGAACGGTATGGTCATGTTGCAGAATACAAAGGCAAAAAAGTATACGTACGCCTTAAAATCTTTTGCGGACTATAGGGGACAACTTTTGGAAAACCAACTAAATGGGCAACTACTTAAGATTGATGATAATGAATTGTGGTCCAGGTTAATAGGGGATTTTAATGCCTATAATGTATTGGCCATATATGCCACGGCAGACCTATTGGGCTTGGAAAAGTTGGAGATTTTAAGGTTGGCCAGTGAACTTGAAAATGTGGACGGTAGGTTCCAGTATTTTATATCGAAAAAGAAAATTACGGCAATAGTTGATTATGCCCATACACCGGATGCGCTAAAAAATGTGTTGACTACAATTAACACATTGAGGACTGGAAATGAAAACGTCATCACCGTAGTGGGGTGTGGTGGTGATCGTGACAGGTCTAAGCGTCCGGTTATGGGTCATATCGCTTCAGAAATGAGCAATCAGGCCATTTTTACGTCGGATAATCCCAGGTCAGAAGAACCTGAGGTTATTATTGAAGAAATGGAGGCAGGGGTAGAGGCGCAGAATGTAAAGAAGGTGCTGTCCATTGAGAACAGAAAACAGGCTATCAAAACGGCTTGCAAATTGGCTGTTCCAAACGATATTATCCTTGTGGCGGGAAAAGGCCATGAGAATTATCAAGAAGCAAAAGGAAAACGTGTGGACTTCAATGATTTTAAGGAAGTGAAAGAAGCACTGGAACAAATTGGAAAATAATTGAGAGCGGATTCCTAAGACGATGCCATCATTTGGGATCGCTAGGGTTGTCGTTAAAGTCTTTATAAAGCAAACATGTTATACTACCTATTTCAATATTTAGAACAACAGTACCAGGTGCCTGGCGCGGGACTCTTTGAGTTCTTGACCTTTCGCGCAGCGCTATCCGTGCTTTTGTCCTTAGTGATTGCCATGGTATACGGAAAACGCATTATTCTTTTTTTACAGTCGAAACAGATTGGCGAGAGCATTCGCGATTTAGGATTGGAAGGCCAACAGAAAAAGGCGGGAACGCCAACCATGGGCGGTTTAATTATCATTTTGTCCACGCTTATTCCCGTACTACTTTTTGCGGATATCATGAACATCTATGTGGTATTGCTCATAGTGACCATGCTTTGGATGGGCGTCATTGGGTTCATAGATGACTATATAAAAATCTTTAAAAAGGATAAGAAAGGCTTAAAGGGCAGGTTTAAGGTTATTGGGCAAGTTGTACTGGGCCTTATCGTTGGTGTGGTGTTGTACATGCATCCAGAAGTGACCATGAAGGAAAAGGATGGTACCCGAATTACGGATGATTTTAAGGTAGAACGTGTTATTGGAAAAGAGAAAAAAGCACTACGGACCAATGTACCCTTCTTTAAGAACAACGAATTGGATTATGCGGATTTCATTGCATGGGCAGGTGAAGGGGCGGAGGATTATGCTTGGCTCATCTTCATTCCCGCGGTTATCCTAATTGTTACGGCAGTTTCCAATGGTGCCAATTTAACGGATGGTATTGATGGGCTTGCGGCAGGTTCGTCGGCCATTATCGTATTGACCCTCGGGATTTTTGCGTGGGTTTCCGGGAACATTCAGTTTTCGGACTATCTCGATATTTTTTACATCCCTCGCGTGGGGGAATCGGTGGTTTTTATAGCTGCCTTTGTTGGGGCCTTGGTGGGGTTCCTTTGGTACAACGCTTTTCCCGCCCAAGTGTTTATGGGAGATACCGGAAGCTTGACCATTGGGGGTGTTATTGCGGTCATTGCCATAATCGTTAGAAAAGAATTATTGATCCCTATTTTATGCGGAATTTTCTTTGCGGAGTCCATTTCCGTAATGCTACAGGTCGGTTATTTCAAACATACCAAACGCAAATACGGGGAAGGAAAACGTATTTTTTTAATGGCGCCTTTACACCACCATTATCAAAAGAAATTATATCATGAAAGTAAGATCGTAACCCGCTTTTGGATTATAGGAATTTTGCTGGCCATTGTTAGTATAGTGACCTTAAAAATACGCTAACATGCAGCGACTGGTCATTCTTGGTGGCGGCGAAAGTGGCGTGGGAACGGCCATTTTAGGGAAACAAAAAGGGTATGATGTTTTTGTTTCCGATAAAGGAAAGATTAAAGAAGACTATAAAAAAGTTCTTGAACATATTGAGATTGATTGGGAAGAAAACCAACATACGGAGGCAAAGATCTTAAATGCCGATGTCGTTATGAAAAGCCCTGGGATACCGGATACGGTGCCTTTGGTAAAACAATTGCTGGCTGATGGAATTCCAATACTATCGGAGATTGAGTTTGCATCACGCTATACGGATGCTACACTGATTGGTATTACGGGAAGCAATGGAAAAACGACAACGACCATGCTTACACATCATTTGGTAAAAGACGATTTGCCAAATACCGGCATGGCGGGCAATATTGGCGATAGTTACGCTAAGATGGTGGCAGAAAAGGCATACGACCATTACGTGTTGGAGATTAGCAGTTTTCAGTTGGATGGTGTGGTCAATTTTAAACCAAAGGTGGCTGTAATAACAAACATCACACCAGACCATTTAGATCGTTACGAATACCGATTTGAAAACTATATCGCCTCCAAATTCAGGATTGCTATGAATCAAGATAGCAGTGATTACTTGATATACGATGCCGATGATGAAGTGATCGTAAACTGGTTAGAGGAACATCCCGTTCAATCCAAATTAGTACCGTTCTCGCTACGGAACAAGCAAGAATATGGTGCATGGTTAGATAATGAGACAATTAGAATACAATTAGAACATAAAACTTTGAAAATGAGTACAGATTTTTTAACCCTAGAAGGCCAACATAATGTAAAGAATGCCATGGCTGCTAGCTTGGCTTCGCACTTGGTCAATGTAAGAAAGGAGACCATTCTTCAAAGTATCCAATCCTTTCAAGGTGTTCCGCACCGACTGGAAAAGGTTTTGAAAATAAACCACGTCCAATACATCAACGATTCCAAAGCTACCAATATCAATGCGGCCTATTATGCATTGGAGGGTATCAAAAAACCAATTGTTTGGATCGTAGGTGGCGTGGATAAAGGTAACGACTACCCAGAACTCATGCCTTTGGTGCGTGAAAAAGTAAAAGCGATTATTTGCTTGGGGGTGGACAATACCAAATTGATGGAAACCTTTGGGAACGTAGTGGATATTATGGAACAAACGATGTCCATGGACGAAGCGGTAAAAATGGCCTATAAAATGGCAACACGGGGTGATACGGTTTTGCTTTCGCCCGCCTGTGCCAGTTTTGATCTGTTCGATAACTATGAAGATCGTGGAAATCAATTTAAAAAAGCAATCCAAAAATTATAAGAAGTGCTGGCACTGTTAAAAAACTTAAAGGGAGATCGGGCTATATGGGGCATTGTGGCCTTACTGGCCTTGTTTTCATTTTTACCGGTGTATAGCGCGAGTACCAATTTGGTCTATGTAAAGGATACGGGTACGGCAGTAGGACATTTGGTAAAACACGGTGTGCTGTTGTTTTTGGGTTTTATGATCATTTTTGCGGTGCATAGGGTGCCAACGCACTACTTTAAAGGACTTTCCCTTATTGCATTGCCCATCGTCCTAATTTTATTGGGCTATACCCTTACCGTGGAGACCAATATTGGGGGTGTTAGTGCCAACAGATGGATCAAGATTCCGTTTGTGGGCATCCCATTCCAGACATCGACCTTGGCGTCCGTGGTTTTAATGATTTGGATTGCCCGTTATTTAAGTAAGATACGGGATACCAAGATAACCTTTCAAGAAAGTCTTTTGCCTTTATGGCTCCCCGTGGCTTTGGTGGTGGGATTGATTTTGCCTGCCAACTTTTCTACAGCGGCCATTGTTGGACTTTTGGTGATGATTTTGTGTTTTCTGGGCGGATACCCCTTAAGGTATTTATTGGCAATTACCGGAACCGGTTTGGTACTGGCCGGAATGTTTCTCTTTGTGCTATTTAAGACTCCAGAAGTCCTGCCGGATCGTGCGGGGACTTGGAAAAGCAGGATCGACACCTTTTTGCATCCTGAAGAAGCGAGCGCAGATGCCATGCGACAGGCAAATTATGCCAAAATGGCCATTGCGGAAGGCGGACTGTTTGGAAAGGGTGCGGGAAAAAGTGTGATCAAGAACAGCCTCTCCCAAAGTGAATCGGATTTCATTTTCGCCATTATTATAGAAGAGTACGGACTGGTCGGAGGCATAGGACTCCTATTTTTTTACATGCTGTTGCTGTTTAGGATCGTCGTAGTGGCAAACTCTGCCAAAACGGTTTTTGCAAAGCTTTTGGTCATTGGGGTGGGATTGCCCATCGTTTTTCAGGCCTTTATCAATATGGGCGTGGTGGTGCAGTTGTTTCCAACCACGGGTCAGCCCCTTCCTTTGATAAGTATGGGCGGGACGGCAATTTGGATGACCTGTTTGGCCATTGGTATCGTATTGAGTGCAAGTGATAAAAAACAAGAAGCGCCGGATGCGCTTAACATAGATGAGAATAACCCTTTAGAAGTATTGAGTGGACAATTATAGGTTTATACTTTCTGGAGGGGGAACGGGCGGACATATTTATCCCGCCATTGCCATCGCAAACGAATTAAAGCGTAGGTTTCAAAATGCCGAGTTTTTGTTCGTGGGGGCGAAGGATAAAATGGAAATGGAAAAAGTGCCACAGGCAGGATATCAAATTGAGGGCCTTTGGATAAGTGGATTACAACGGAAGCTTACGGTAAAGAACCTGATGTTTCCCATAAAATTGATAAGTAGTTTGTTAAAGGCACGTAACATAACAAAACGGTTCGATCCCCATGTCGCCATCGGCACGGGCGGATTCGCTAGTGGCCCGTTGTTGCGGACCGCAGCGGTTAAAGGTGTGCCTTGCGTACTGCAAGAACAAAATTCCTTTGCAGGGATAACCAATAAACTGTTGGCGGGAAAAGCGGAAAAAATATGTGTCGCCTATGACAATATGGAACGTTTTTTTCCAAAGCAAAAAATAGTCAAGACCGGCAATCCGGTCCGGGCAGATTTGGTACACATCAAAACAACCAAAAAAGAAGCTTTGGAAGCCTATGGTTTTTCAAATAGGGCACCGGTGTTATTGGTTTTAGGAGGTAGTTTGGGGGCTAGGCGCATCAACCAACTTATTGAAAAAGAGCTGCCCTATTTTGAGGAATTGGGGATTCAGGTACTCTGGCAATGCGGCAAGTTGTATTATCAAGAATATAAAAAGCACCAATCAGAAAAAGTTAAGGTGCACGCGTTCTTAAATACCATGGATGCCGCCTATACAGCGGCGGACATGATTATTTCAAGAGCGGGCGCAGGTTCGGTCTCGGAATTGTGTTTGGTAGGCAAGCCGACCATTTTTATTCCATCGCCAAACGTTGCGGAAGACCACCAGACCAAAAATGCCGAAGCCTTAACAAACAAAGAAGCAGCCCTTATGCTCAAGGAAAAGAACTTGGATGCCGATTTTGAAAGCATGTTCGAGGCAATGTACAAGGATAAGAGTAGACAGGACAAACTTTCGGAAAACATCAAGAAACTGGCACTCCCACGAGCCACGGAACATATAGTAGATGAAATAGAGAAGTTGTTAAAAATGATAAAACCTCAAATTAAAAACTAGAACCTAAAGTGAAACTGAATACCATACATAACGTTTATTTTGTTGGCATTGGAGGCATAGGTATGTCAGCCATTGCCAGGTATTTTCAGTTTGTGGGCAAGCAGGTAGCGGGATATGACCGCACCAAAACCCCAATAACTACAGATTTGGAAAGCTTGGGTATTCAAATACATTATGAAGATAATGTAGACTTGATTCCCGTATCCTTTCAAGATAAAGCAAACACTTTGGTAGTCTATACTCCTGCGGTTTCAGATTTGCATACGGAGCTTTGCTATTTTAAAAACAATGGTTTTGAAGTTCAAAAACGCTCCCAAGTTTTAGGGATAATCACAAAAGATACCTTTTGTTTGGCGGTTGCCGGCACCCATGGTAAAACAACCACTTCCAGTATTTTGGCGCATTTGCTCAAGGAAACAGGCACCCCCTTGATTGCTTTCTTGGGTGGTATCTCAGAAGATTTTAATAGCAATTTTTTATTGGAGGGTACTGATTATGCGGTTGTTGAAGCAGATGAGTACGATAGGTCTTTTTTACAACTAACGCCCAATGTGGCTTGTATAACCTCTATGGATGCCGACCATTTGGATATCTATGGGACGGATACGGAACTTAAGAAGTCGTTTAAAGCATTTGCTGGCCAAATAAAGTCTGGTGGAACATTGGTCGTTCGCAATGGACTTCCTATTGATGGGATCTCCTACGGGATCGAGGATGCTTCGGACTATTGTATAAAAAATTTGAGAATTGAGAACGGCACTTATGTGTTCGATATTCGAACGCCCAAAACGATGCTTACCCAAATACGGTTCAACAAACCCGGGCAACATAATTTGCTCAATGGCCTAGCGGCTTTTGCCATGGCGGAACAGGTAGTGAAAGAGCCGGAAGGTTTAATACGGGCGTTGGAAACCTTTAAAGGGGTAAAACGTCGGTTTTCATATCAAGTTAAAACGGAAGACTTCATTTTTATTGATGATTATGCACATCATCCAACGGAAATAGATGCGGTATATCAAGCAGTAAACGAAATGCATCCTGGTAAAAAGGTAACCGTAGTTTTTCAGCCCCATCTGTTTTCCAGGACCAAGGATTTTGGCGAAGCTTTTGCTAAAAGTCTTTCCAAGTTTGATGAGATATTGCTGCTGGATATTTATCCAGCTAGGGAAAAGCCCATTGCAGGTATAACGGCAAGGTGGTTGTTGGATATGATGGATAACCCGAATAAAAGATTGGTGGAAAAAGCGGACTTGTTGAAGGAAGTGACAAAAAGCGAACCAGAGGTTTTGATTACCCTGGGAGCAGGGGATATTGGTCTGGAAGTCGAAAAAATTAAAAGGGAATTGGAACATGCAAATTAATTGGAACTACATAAAAATTAGCGTCCTGATCGTTGTAGTCATTGGCCTTTACGGTTTCGCCGATTACAGGAGCAAGGGCCGGGAAATACAGGAAATACAGATTAAGTTTTTGGGAGACAACAACTTGTATTTGACAGAGGATGCGGTTAATAAATTGTTAATACAAAATTACGGACCGGTAAAAAATAGGGCAAAAGAACAAGTAGTTTTGAACTCCATAGAAGAGGTCATAAAGGCTAACCCTATGGTAAAAAGTGCCCAAGTTTATTGCTCCATTAAGGGGGGAGTTATTTCAGAAATCGTTCAACGAAAACCTATAGGAAGGGTTGAAGGCATCTCCAAATTTTATTTGGATGATACGGGAAAACGCATGCCGATGTCGCGATACCATTCGGCTAGAGTTCCCATTATCACGGGTAAGATTACGGGGAAAAGCCTAGAGGATGCGTATGTTATTTTGGATTTCATCAATAAGGATGATTTTTTACGAAAGAACGTAATAGGCATCCATGTGGAAGAAGAAGGAAAGTACCAATTAAGGTTCAGGGTTGAAAATTTTGTAGTGAATTTGGGTGGCGTGCAAAACTTGGACGAGAAGTTTAAAAATTTCATGGCCTTTTACGTAAAGGCGACCAAGGACAATACTTTAGAGGAGTATGGTATAGTAAGTTTAGAATTTAATAACCAAGTGGTTTGCACCAAAATATAAAGGTATGGAACAAGGTAATTATTCAGTTGGATTAGATATTGGGACCACAAAGATCGTGGCCATAATAGGGAAGGAAAACGAATACGGCAAAATTGAGATCTTAGGGACCGGAAAGTCCAAGAGTCTTGGGGTACACCGTGGTGTGGTCAATAATATTACACAGACCATTTCTTCCATTCAGCAGGCGGTGGAGCAAGCGGAGATTGATGCTGGCCTTAAAATAGGACCGGTAGTAGTAGGTATCGCGGGACAACACATACGAAGTCTACAGCATAGCGACTACATTACCAGACCGGATGCGGAAGAGGTTATCAATGATGCCGATTTGGATAAGCTTTGTAACCAAGTATATAAGTTGGTGATGCTTCCCGGCGAGGAAATTATCCATGTGCTCCCACAAGAATATAAAGTAGATGGTCAGTCTGAAATAAAGCAGCCTATTGGAATGTACGGTGGTCGTTTAGAAGCCAATTTCCATGTAGTGGTGGGGCAAGTGACTTCCATCAAGAATATTGGCAGATGCATCAAGAGTGCCGGATTGGACTTAGGTAATATTACTCTGGAACCTTTAGCATCGGCAGAAGCCGTTTTAAGTCAAGAAGAAAAAGAAGCCGGGGTAGCCCTAATCGATATCGGTGGTGGTACCACGGACTTGGCCATTTTTAAGGACGGCATCATTCGCCATACCTCCGTGATTCCATTTGGGGGTAACGTCATCACGGAAGACATCAAAGAAGGTTGCTCCATCATAGAAAAGCAAGCGGAATTATTGAAGATTAAATTTGGTTCCGCATGGCCGGGTGAAAACAAGGACAATGAGATTGTTTCCATCCCTGGACTAAGGGGACGGGAACCCAAAGAAATCACGCTAAAAAACCTTTCTAAAATTATCCATGCAAGGGTAGTGGAAATCGTAGAGCAGGTCTATGTTGAAATCAAGAACTACGGACATGATGAGCAGAAAAAGAAACTCATTGCAGGTATCGTACTTACAGGTGGCGGTAGTCAACTGAAGCACTTAAAGCAATTAGTAGAGTACATTACAGGGATGGATACCCGCATAGGATATCCCAACGAACATCTTGCCGGGGATTCCGATGAGCAGATCGCAAGTCCTTTGTACGCCACGGCCGTTGGTTTGTTGATGAACGCTTTGGAGACCGATGCCAAGCAACCGGAAATGGAATTGAAAACAGTACCCCAGGAAGGGAAGGAAGAAAAAGCACTGGTTGAAGAAACCGCGGGAATGGCAGGCGCTACTGCGGGAACGGCAGGGAAAGAACGTAAATCCATTTTTGATAAATGGTCGGAAAAACTAAAGGATTTTTTGGATAACGCAGAATAAAACACACCCACATAAATATAGCACCATGAGTAAGAACGCAGAATTTGACAACATTTCTTTTGATTTGCCAAAGAATAAGAGCAACGTTATAAAGGTTATTGGCGTTGGAGGAGGTGGTAGTAATGCCATTAACCACATGTTCCAATCCGGTATCAACGGCGTAGATTTTGTTATCTGTAACACGGATTCCCAAGCATTGGAGAATAGTTCAATTCCTAATAAGATACAATTGGGGGTTTCATTGACCGAAGGTTTGGGTGCGGGTGCGGACCCAGCTGTTGGTGAACAGGCGGCCATGGAAAGTATGGAGGAGATAAAGGGGATGTTGGAGCATACCACAAAAATGGTATTCATTACTGCTGGTATGGGTGGCGGAACGGGTACTGGTGCTGCCCCAATTATTGCCCAAGTAGCAAAAGAGCTTGGCGTTTTGACCGTGGGTATCGTTACGACGCCTTTTCAATTTGAAGGCGGGCCAAGATGCAAACAGGCGCAAGCGGGTATAGAAAAACTGCGTGGCAATGTAGATTCCCTTATTGTTATCAACAACAATAAGTTGCGGGATATTTATGGGAACTTAGGCTACAAAGCAGGCTTTTCAAAAGCGGATGAAGTATTGGCAACCGCAGCTAAGGGAATTGCGGAAGTCATTACCCACCATTACACCCAAAATATTGATTTACGGGATGCAAAAACGGTATTGTCCGATAGTGGGACTGCAATCATGGGCTCATCCATTTCCTCTGGATCTGGTCGCGCCAATGAGGCAATAACGAAAGCCTTGGATTCCCCTTTACTTAATGACAATAAGATTACAGGTGCCAAAAACGTATTGTTGCTGATTGTTTCCGGTAGCCAAGAGATTACTATTGATGAGATTGGTGAAATCAACGACTTTATCCAATTGGAAGCAGGTCATAGCGCAAACATCATTATGGGTATCGGGGAAGATGAAAGCTTGGGCGACTCCATTGCCGTAACGGTAATTGCGACTGGTTTCAATAGTGACCAGCAAGACGAAATCACGAATACCGAGACAAAAAAAATCATCCATACCCTTGAAGACGAGCAGAAAGCGGTACAACATTTAGGTGGTGAAAAGGAAGTGGTAACACCAACCTTTGAAAAACCGTTGGAAGAACCCGTTATCAAGCATCAATTGGAAGAAGTGGTCGAGGTAGAGCAACCAGAAATTAGCTTGCCGGAAACGGACCTTATCCAAACCACCAACTACATTAGGAATTTTAATGTGTTCTATGAAGAGGTGATTCCGGAGGTTGTCGAAGAAAAAATCACGACCTATAATGAGGATGAGTTTATCATTATAGAGTCCAAGGATGTATTGAACGATATTGAAGTGGTAGATGCAGAAGTTGTTGCTCCCAGAACCGTGGAGGAAGATCAGTTCGCATTGTCCTTTGATATGCCGTTGAACCCACCAAAAGAGGAAGAACCCGCGCAGAATACCGTTGTGTTCGATTTAACCGATAGCGCAAAGGATATTGAAGTTAAGGAGTACGTGGAGGTAAGTCCGGTATTGGAATATCAAAAAGAAGGGGAAACCCGCTATGATTTAGAGGAGTACATGGAGCTTGAAAACAAGCTTACCGGTGCGCGCTCGGTTGCGGAAACCCACGAGCCTAAACTGATGGATGACGAATTGGTCTTTGAAAAAAGGACTATTGCTCCAGAGGCACGTGCCGAAGGCGAAGGTTCTGGAGATGCCAAGGACCCTTTTAATAGCTCTTTGAACGAAATTCTTAAGGATCGTGCCGACGAAAGAAAGAAGAGCCTTAAAAATTTCAATTATAAATTCCAGAACAGCCGTAAGAGCATTGACGAAATAGAAAAACAGCCCGCTTACAAGCGTCAAAATATTGAATTGGACGAAGGGCCAAAAGAGCAAAAAGTTTCTAGAATGAGTTTGGGAGAGGACAGTAATGATGAAGTACAACTGCGTTCAAACAACTCGTTCTTGCATGATAATGTTGATTAGTAGTGTGTTAATAGTTAGCGTTCGTTAAGAACGTCTAAACCCGAAAGTAAGCAGATTACTTTCGGGTTTATTTTTTATCTTCGCAGTCCAAAAAAATAGGTTATGGGTTTGCAAGAAAGCGTAATGACAGAAATGAAAGCTGCTATGAAAGCTAAGGATACTGTGGCTTTGGAATCGTTGCGAGCTATAAAGTCAGCTATTTTATTGGCACAGACGGAAAAGGGCGGTGGCGATGGATTGTCTGAGGAAGAAGAAGTGAAATTGGTACAGAAACTAGTAAAGCAACGTAAAGATAGTGCTGCTATTTTTACGGAACAAGGCAGGGATGACTTGGCAGGGCCGGAATTGGCACAAGTAGCTGTAATCGAAAAGTTTTTACCCGAGCAACTCACGGAAGAGGAAATTGAAAAAGTGGTGGTACAGACCATTGACGCAACCGGAGCAACGGGAATGAAGGATATGGGTAAGGTAATGGGTATGGTCTCTAAGGAATTGGCAGGGCAAGCAGACGGAAAGACCATTTCCAGCATAGTAAAGGCAAAATTAAGTTCATAAATAAATGGCCACGTAGCTCAGCTGAATACCTGCCTGCCGGCAGGCAGGGAGCACTTTAAAAGTATGATATATTGTTTTTATGCTTTAAGGAGTGAGAAAGATGGACGCATTTACAAAGGGATTTCGAAAGATGTGGATCAACGTTTGAAATGGCATAATGAGGGTAAGACCAAATCGACTAGAGGGTATCGTCCTTGGAATTTGGTTTATATTGAAAAAGTAGGCAGTCTTGATACTGCCTTGTCAAAAGAAAAGTTTTATAAGTCCGGTATTGGACGTGAAATATTGAAAGAATTAATTAAAAAATGGCCACGTAGCTCAGCTGAATAGAGCACTGGATTTCGGCTCCAGCGGTCGGGGGTTTGAATCCCTCCGTGGTCACTACACAGAGGCTGTCTAAAAAGGCAGCCTCTTTTTTTTGGTTTAGTTGGAAATAGGATTTTAAATTATACTTGGTTTATGATTACCATACCTGTCTGTTTTCAACTGAATACCTGCCTGCCGGCAGGCAGGGAGCACTGGATTTCGGCTCCAGCGGTCGGGGGTTTGAATCCCTCCGTGGTCACGAATAAATAAAAAAACTCTGTGTCAAATCAAGCTCGCTTGAATTTGTAATCAGGGTTTTTTTATTTTCAAAGCGGAGCTTTGTAGGGAAAGACGAAGTCAATCCCTGAATAAACTAAGATTGATTTGAGCGTTCGCTTGAATTTGTAATCAGGGCTTTTTTATTTTCAGCACAAAGCGTTTTTTGGGAAAAAGGAGTATTCCAGTTAATGTTCTTTTTTGGTATTCTTTTGTCTTCTAATCGGAGAATCAGAACTATTGCCAGTACCCGTTTACCTTTCCCTTAGTTACTTTGCCAGTTTTCATACGGTCTGGTGGCAATATAAGTATGCTTACCTATGGCATAAACGAAGAATCCCTTACAATAAGATTCGTTTTTATGGCAACGGTACGGGTGGCAATATCCTCTTTTGGGTTTTCTATCTCATCGATCAGATAATCAACTGCGGTCTTGCCAATAAGGGCGCCGGGCTGATCTACGGTAGTAAGGCTTGGGTGTACTATGGTAGAATGTAAGGAATTGCTAAAGCCAACCACGGCAATTTCGCCGGGTATGGCCACTTTAAACTTATGCAACGCTTTGATAACCCCAATGGCGGCACTATCGGTAATAGCAAAGATAGCATCCGGTCGTTCCTTGAGGCTTAACAATACGTTGGCCAACATTTTACCTTTATCCAAGGAAATATCTTCAGTACTCAGAATAATTTTATCATCAACTGGAATATTATGGTCGCGCAAAGCCCTTAAATAACCTTCAAAACGTTTTTCAGAATTAAACGAACGCTCGGTCTCCTTAATGATGGCTATTCTACTCCTTCCAAGATTTATCAAATGTTCAACAGCGTTGTAGGCTGCTTCTTCTTCATTGATTACAATTTGTGTACAGGGTATTTTGCTGGAGACCTTATCAAAAAGTACAAGGGGAATGCGTTGGAGCATATCGAGTATGGTGTTAACCGACTTCGTTTTTCTGGCCAAGGCCATCAATATACCATCAACGCCAAACTGCATCATGGTTTCCAACATCTTGCTTTGCTGTATTTCATCGTTTCTAGACTCGGAAATAATGACCCGGTACCCCAAATTTTCACTTTCTTCCAGAATGCCTTTAAGTATGGTAGTCGTAAAATAATGGGAAATATTGGGAACGATAACCCCTAATATATGGGTGCGGTGACTTCGAAAACCCTTGGCAAATAGATTTGGGGAATAGTGGAGTTTGGTGGCAAGCCGCTTTACCTTTTCCCGTGTGGCCGTGCTGATATCCGGGTGGTCGTTCAATGCTCTGGAAACAGTGGAAATTGATAAATCCAGCTCTTTAGCAAGTGCTTTAAGGGTAACATTCGGCTTTTTGTTCATACCCGTAAATTTAGAATAAAATTGATTTCCGCAACAAAGTATCGCAAACGTTTTCGCAAACGTTTGCATAGAGTATTCTTAAAAAAAAGGATGTTTTGATTGGATATTTGAAATATTTTAGATTCAAAATTAGAGATATCATATTCTAGTTGGATAAATAAATTAACAATTAACGAACTCAATTATGAAAAATTTACTTTTTGCGGTTATGTCCCTGCTGCTTTTTGGCAACATAAACGCGCAAACCACAATTACAGGTACCGTGGTAGATGAAGCCGGCCTTCCCGTCCTTGGGGCAAACATTCTTATCACTGGAAGTACAGAAGGGACTACTTCGGATTTTGACGGTAATTTTTCCCTCACGACCAATCTTACCGGGAGCCAAACGATTAGGGCATCTTTCATTGGTTTTACCCCAACGGAACAAACGGTGGATTTAAATGGCAGTGCCATCAACTTGGATTTTGCCCTTCAAGAGAGTGGGCAACAATTGGATGAGGTTGTCATTACCGCCTCCAGTACCTTTAGGTCACAGAAACAGGCACCTTTGTCCATTAGTTCCAAAAAGATAGCGGAAATAACCAAACTCTCCGCTAATAGTCAGGCGGATATCCTTAGGGATGTGCCGGGAATCACTGCAGAAGGTGGAGGCGGGGAAACCGCTACCAATTTATTTGTGCGGGGATTACCCTCAGGGGGACAATTTGTTTTTAATCCATTGCAATATGATGGTTTGCCTTTGACCAGTACTTTTGGTTTGAACTCTTCTGCCCATGATGTATATGCCAGACCGGATATCGGTTTTAAAGGCGTAGAATTCGTTAGGGGTGGTGCAGCGGTGCTTTATGGCGCTGGTTCGGTTGCGGGTATCATCAACTACACCAGTAAGACCGGGGATACCAATCCTGGTAATATCATTAATCTTGAATGGGGCAGTCGTGGTAGATTCAAAACCGATTTCTATTCCGGCGGACAATTAGGTGGCGAGGATTCCAATACCTTTTACGCGTTTACCGGCTTTGTACGTACGGATCAAGGTCCCATTGTAACCGATCTGGTGACACGCGGTGCCCAATTTAGGGGTAATATCAAAAAGCGTTTTGAAAATGGAACCTTTACACTTTCTGGGCAGTTCATCAATGATCGCGCGCAGTTTTTCCTCCCTCTTCCTTTGGAGGGCGGCAGTAGGGACCGTATTGCCGGTAATGACGGTGAGGCCGTTGAACAACTGCTGACGGGAGAATTGGAAGAGACTTCCTTTTTAACGCCCGGAGGCGTTTATGAAAGCCCTATCGAAGATGGCGTATTTACCAAAGGGGGCTATTTGCTAGCGGATTTCTTGTATAACTTTAGTGATAATCTTAGGTTTAAGTCAAAAGTAAAATATGCGGATTACCAACACAGTTTTGCACTTTATGTTGGTGGTAATGGAAATTTTGGTAACCCCATAACCTTATCCGACTACGTTGCGGAGATCGCTCCGGACAATACCGGTTTTGATGCTACGTACCAGAGTGGAAGTGGTGCGCAGATCAATGGCAGTGATCTTGTTGTAGAGAACTTGCATGTTGATAGAATACGTCCAACCACGGACTACTCCGGTGAAGCAAATCTTATCTACAGTTCCCTTAATGGAAACCATACTTATACTTTGGGAACCTTCTTGTCCAGGACAGAAGCGGAGGATGTCAATTTTCAGTACCGGGTATTGTCGGAATTTAACAACGCTCCCAGACTGGTCAACCTTAGTTATACCAATGCGGTCGGGGAGAACGTCATCTACTCCCAAGGTGGGGTTTATAATAGGATTGGGCAGACTTCCAATAGATTTTTGTCCCAAAGTAGAAGAGCTTTTTATCTAACGGATGAAATGGTTTTTGATCGCTGGCGTTTTGATGTTGGGGTCCGTATTGAATCCACCGACGGGGTATTCAAGGATGGAGGCCTAGAAGAATCCACGGTTTATGACAATACGGAACTTACGGATGAGCTTAGAAACGTACGCTTTGCGGACGGTACTTTTAACACCGCCGAAATACGTGATACGGATTGGGCAGTATCGCTTGCAGGCTTATATGAACTAACGGAGACCACCAATCTTTACGCAAATTTCTCTAGAGGTTTCTTTTTTCCACAGCAACGTGGCTTTGTACCGGTACCCGGTATACGGGAATCCAATTATGAGGCAGAGACCATTATACAAGGGGAACTAGGGGCAAAATTTGGTAGTTCCAAATTTTCCGGTTCCGTGGCAGGCTATTTTGTAAATCTCAATGATCGTATTCGAATAGATCAAGCTATTGTGGGTGGTGATTTGGTAGACCAGGCCAGAAGCGAGCAAAGTACCCGTACCTTTGGTTTGGAAGCCACCTGGAACTATAGATTCTCCAAAGCATTCAACCTAAATGGTACCTTCACCTTTCAAGACCATCAAATTAGTACTAACGAGACTACCAACTTGATTACGTCCGAAGTTTCTACCATTAACGAGGGTAACGAAATTGGTAGGCAGCCCAATCTTTTAGGCACCATAGGCCTCAATTATGATGACAACGATTTTGACGCCAACTTTACACTAAACCATACAGGGAGCAAGTTTACGGACGACTCCAATAATGTAGAGCTAGATGCAATAACCATTGCCAGATTAGGGCTTGGGTATACCATTAGAACAGAAGATGTGAATTCCGTTAGACTAGGTTTTTCCATTTTCAATCTGTTCGATAGTGCTGGACTTACAGAGGGTAACCCAAGAGCAGGTATCGCAGGCCAATCCGCTGATGGTGATTTCTTCTTTGGAAGACCCATTTTACCCAGAAGATTTTTCCTTACGGCAACATTTAATTTTTAAATAGCTAAAAAAAAAGTTTAAGTTAGTTTTTTAGTTCAAGGATGCACCGGCCAATGCTTCGCCGGTGCATCTTAATATAATAGGTATATGACTGTAGAAAGCGCGGAATTAATAGATAGGGCCATAAAGATTTTGGACAACAATTTTCAGGACGGGGGATTTACGATTCCTAGTAAAGGCCTCTATCCGTTTCAATGGAAATGGGATTCGGGTTTTATAGCCCTTGGCTTTGCCCACTATAATATGGATAAGGCAAAGAAGGAAATACGGACCCTTTTAAATGCCCAATGGGGAAATGGTTTTATACCTCATATTGTTTTTCATAACGATAGTGACACCTATTTTCCGGGGCCGGATTTTCATCAATCCCACCTCCATCCTTTGGCATCAAAAGAGTACCGATCTACGGGAATGACCCAACCCCCTGTTTTTGGTTTTATCTTGGAACAGTTGCTTAGAATCGCTGAAGATAAAGACGATATTTTGCAATTTATTGGTAATCAAATAGATAAAATATATAAAAACCACGAGTATTTTTATACGAACAGGGATCTAAATGGTGATGGACTGGCCTATATCTACCACAATTGGGAATCTGGCACGGACAACTCCCCCTTATGGGATGATATCTGGCAGACGATGAATCCGCCCGAATATACTTTTGAAAGGCGGGATACTACCCATGTTGATGCTTCCCAAAGACCCTCTAACCGGGAATATGATCATTATTTGCATATCATAGAAATTGCCAAAACGTACAATTATGAGGATGCTAGAATTGCGGAACACTCGCCTTTTTTGGTGTTGGATCCCCTTTTTAACGCTATGCTCATCAAGTCCAATGAATCCTTAATAAATTTATATACCCTCTTGGGAAAGGGGCAAAAAGAGATCGATCAGCTAAAAAAATGGCAAGCTTTAAGTATAGAAGGCCTGAACACCAAGTTGTACAATGAGGAATTGGGTGCTTATGTGCATTATGATTTACGTAATGATAGGCAATTGCCGTATGTGTGCTCTTCATCCTTTGCCCCTTTGTTTTCAATGGCCCCCAGTAAGATTATTGCTAAGAGACTTGTGGAGACCATGATGGAAAAGTTTGGTGGGGAAGACCGGTATTTATGTGCCTCCTTTGATCCAACCCATGAGAGGTTCAATCCCAAAAAATATTGGAGGGGTCCGGTTTGGATAAACATGAATTGGATCATCTACCAAGGACTTAAAAAACAAGGTTTTGACGAACTTGCCGCACGGATAAAGTCTGATTCCTTGGCACTTATTGAGCGCAATGGATTTTTTGAATATTTTGATGCCAGAAAAGAAAACCCAGATGGGGACATGAGCGGTTATGGCGGAAATAACTTTTCTTGGAGTGCCGCTTTGTTGATCGATTTTTTAAAGCAAAATGACTAATACGCCATGCATGTTCGATTTTGAAAAAGACTATGTGTTGGAGAATGATCGCGTAAGATTGGCGCCATTGGTCCACGATGACATACGTAGGTTGAACATCATTGCCCAAGAAGATAATCTTTGGACGTATTTTTTAGGAAGCTCCAATGGAAAAGACAACTTTGAAGCTTATGTTAAGGATGCCCTGAGCTATCGAGAGCATAAGAAAGCGTACGCTTTTTCAATATTTGACAAACAGACGGACAATTACGTAGGCAGCACCCGTTTTTTTGATTTTGAGATATCCCTCAATACCGTAAGACTGGGTTATAGTTGGATTGGCCGAAAGTCCAGGGGTACGGGAATCAATAGGAACAGTAAATTTTTAATGTTTGAATTTGCCTTTGAGCATATCGGCTTTGAAAGGATCGGTCTGGGCGCCCACGCAGAAAATACGGTAAGCATACAAGCCATGAAAAGCTTGGGATGTAAACAAGAAGGAAGCATAAGGAACCTTTTCCCGTCCATCCATTCCCAAGGTCGTTCGGATGCTGTTTTATTGGGTATGTTAAAAGAAGAATGGCTGCTTTTTGCCAAAGATGAATTAAAAAATCGTTTATGAATTATTTGGATTATATCATAATCATCGTATATCTCATTGGTTTTTTGGGCCTGGGGTATTTTTTTAAGGAGAATAAGACTTCTGGGGATTATTTCCTTGGAGGCAGGAGTATGGGCTGGTTTCCATTAAGTTTATCCACTATGGCAACGCAGTTGTCGGCCATTAGTTTTATTTCTGCCCCGGCATTTGTAGGTTTAAAACAAGGTGGGGGGTTACAATGGCTCACCTATGAATTTGGAGTGCCCCTAGCTATGGCTTTTTTGTTGATAGCCCTAATACCTACCTTATATAAATCCGGGATAGTAAGCGTTTATGAATATTTGGAAAAGCGTTTTGATGCTTCCTCACGTTTATTGATAAGTTTTGTTTTTCAAATAAGCAGATCGGTCGCTACTGGGGTCATGGTGTATACCATGGCGTTGATTCTGCAGGCAACGGTCGGGATTGATTTCTGGGTTTCCATTTTAATTATTGGGGTCATTACCTTGGTCTATTCCTTTCAAGGGGGTATGAAAGCAGTAATCTGGGGGGATGTCGTACAGATGATCATACTGTTTATGGGGATTATTATATGCCTCATCTACGGATTGAGTGAAATTGGCGGGTTTGAAAATTTCTTAACGCAAGTGGACAAAGAACGACTTACCGCTGTTGACTTTTCTAAATGGGGTTTTAGCAATGCGGACGGTACTGATGAATTTGGATTTTGGCCCATGGTCATTGGGGGGTTCTTTTTGTACGCTTCTTATTACGGTACGGACCAAACACAGTCCCAAAGGTTGCTTTCTGCGGATGGTATGCCAACTATTAAGAAGTTACTGTTGGCCAATGGCCTGTTCCGTTTTCCTTTGACGCTCACCTACTGCATTATGGGGTTGGTATTGGGAACCTTATTGATGTCGGATATTGGCTTTCAAGAAGCTATGGATGTTACGTATAACGCTAATTTGGATTCCTTGGAAGGTAAAAAAGCGGATTTAATGGTTCCTGTTTTTATTGTGCATTACCTCCCCAATGGCGTTATCGGTATTTTGATCGTGGCCATCATGTCCGCGGCCATGTCTTCTCTAAGTTCTACCGTCAACTCACTTTCCGCAGTTAGTATGGAAGATTTTGTAAAACGGTTCCGTCCGGAAATCAGCGACAAAAAATATGTGCAGAATTCCAGAATGCTATCACTTTTTTGGGGTCTGGTATGCCTGTCCCTCGCATTTTTTGCCGGAAGCATCGAAGGCACTGTGATTGAGGTCATCAATAAAATAAGCTCTGTGTTCTATGGTCCAATTTTGGCTGCCTTTATGCTCGCTATCCTTACGAAAAAAACACACGCCTTAGGTGCCAATGTAGGTATCGTGGTAGGTGTTTTGCTAAACATATACCTTTGGTTGTATGTTCCCCAAATATTTTGGTTTTGGTGGAACGCCATAGGCTGCTTGGTAACTATGATAGTCGCTATGGTGGTCAGCGCGCTTATCAAACAAAAGATAAATGATGGGATCGAGGTAGTCTACTATAAAGGGAAAAAAGAAATGCTGTTGTTGGGAAGTTTCTTTATAGTAATCGTTATCCTAAGTATCCTATTGCCAGAGCTGTTGAATTAGAAAACTGTAAAATGAACTTTGTACTTGCCCCGGATAAGTTTAAAGGTTCCCTTACCGGGAGCCAGTTTTGCGATGCTGTGGCATTAGGGATCCAAAGGGCACTGCCCCAAGCGAACATCATTCGAAAACCCTTGGCAGATGGAGGGGACGGTACCCTTGAGGTCGTACAAAAGTATTTGGATGCATCTACCGTGGAGGTTTCGGTTTCCGATCCCTTATTTCGACCGATTACGGCCACCTACCTATATGCCCAGGAAAAAAGGATTGCCTTTATAGAAATGTCCGAAGCTTCCGGGTATAAGCTGTTAAAAGAAAGCGAGCGGAATTGTTCGGTGACCACGTCCTTGGGAACGGGAACGCTTATTAAAGATGCCCTAAACCGCGGTGCAATACAGATCATACTTGGAATAGGGGGTAGCGCTACAAACGATGGTGGTATGGGGGTCGCGGTTGCCTTGGGCTATCAATTTTTAGATAAAGACGGAAAGCAACTTTCCCCCATCGGGGAGAATTTGGAAAAAGTACATCGCATCCAAACAACACATGTAGATGCCAGATTGGCCAAAGCAAACGTTAAGGTTGCTTGTGATGTAAGTAATCCTTTTTATGGACCGGATGGCGCTGCTTTTGTTTATGCGCCGCAAAAAGGGGCCACCAAAACAGATGTAATGCATTTGGATAAAGGGTTAAAACACTTTGCCGGCATTGTGCAAAACTCATTTGAAACGGACGTACAAGAAATTCCCGGTGCCGGTGCCGCAGGGGGGCTAGGAGGCGGGGCCGTGGTTTTTCTTGGGGCGTCCTTAACATCAGGTATCGACTTCATAAAAGAGATCGCCAATTTTGATGCCGCAATAGGCCATGCGGATTGGATAATTACCGGGGAGGGAAAATTGGATGCGCAGACCTTATCCGGTAAAACCATTGCGGGTGTGGTGGCATCAGCAAAGAATCAAGATATTCCCGTGGCCGCACTATGCGGGTTGGTAGAAATTCCAAAAGAAGTGCTACAAGCTTCCGGAATCTTATATGCCGTTGGAGTTTCAGAAGGTATTACGGATATGGATATCGCCTATAGGGATGCCACTAAAAACCTGGAGGAAGCGGCCTATCGTTTCGCCAAAACCCTCACTTAGAAATAGAAGTAGCCTTTTTCTCTAGAATAGCATCAATAATCATGGGCGCATGTATCCGGGAATTCTCTATAAACCATTTGTGGGTTTCCATACCACCGCAAATAACCCCAGCGAGGAAAAGTCCATTAATATTACTCTCCATAGTACTTGGATCATAATTAGGCAGTTTTTTTTCATCCTTGGATAACTGGATGCCCAATTGCTCCAAGAAGGTAAAATCCGGTTGATAGCCCGTAAGGGCCAATACAAAATCATTGGGAACACGTTGGATTCCGGATGGGGTATCCATCAAGATTTCGTGGGTTTTGATTTCCGTAATAGTACTATTGTAATAGGCGGTAATGCTGCCTTCCTCAATCCTATTGATAATATCTGGGCGTACCCAATATTTTACCCGTTTCCCCACTTCGGGACCCCTGATGATGAGACTGACCTCGGCTCCCTTACGCCAACATTCCAAGGCGGCATCTATAGCGGAATTGCTGGCCCCAACGATGGCCACTTTTTGACCGGCATAAAAATGGGGGTCTTTGTAATAGTGGGATACTTTGGGCAAATCCTCGCCGGGAACATCCAAAAGATTGGGTAAATCATAAAAACCCGTGGCAAGGACCACATTTTCTGTACTGTAGCTTGTCTTGGACGTTTTTACTTCAAAGCTTCCCGATGCGTTGGAAATTCCCTTGACCTTTTCAAAGAGATGGATGTTCAATTTGTTTGCGGTAACAATCCTTCGGTAGTATTCCAATGCCTCATCCCGTTTGGGCTTGGCTTCTTTGCTTATGAACGGAATGCCATCAATCTCCAATTTTTCCGAAGAGGAGAAGAACTGCATGTTCGTAGGGTAGTTAAAGAGGGAATTGACAATAGGGCCTTTCTCTAAAATAACATAGGAAAGCCCTTTTTTTTGAGCCTCCAAACCACAGGCAATGCCAATGGGCCCGCCACCTACTATTACAACATCCAGTACTTCCATAATTAGGCCGTAATTGCTTTAAGTTCTTTGATGGTTTGGGTTGGATTATCGCTTTTAAATACAAAACTTCCGGCAACCAAAACGTCGGCTCCGGCTTCAACAAGTCGTTTCGCGTTTTTGGAAGAAACACCACCATCTATTTCAATTAGGGTAGTAGCTTCTTTTTTGGTGATGATCGCTTTGAGGTCCCTTACTTTGTTGTAGGTGTTCTCAATAAAGGATTGCCCACCAAAACCAGGGTTTACGCTCATTAAGCAAACCACATCGATATCTTGGATACAATCTTCCAATAACTGCACCGAAGTATGCGGATTAAGGGCTACCCCGGTAAGCATACCCTCATTACGAATGGCTTGAAGCGTCCTATGGAGGTGCGTACACGCCTCATAGTGCACTGTAAGTACTTTGGCACCCAAGTCCGCAAAAGTCTTGATATAACGGTCGGGATCTACAATCATCAAATGCACATCCAAAGGTTTGGTAGCATGTTCTGAAATTGCTTTTACCACAGGCATGCCATACGATATGTTTGGAACGAATACACCATCCATCACATCAATATGGTGCCAGTCCGCCGTGCTTTGGTTTACCATTTCCACATCACGTTGTAGATTCCCAAAATCTGCTGCCAATAGTGATGGTGCAATCTTTACCGTACCCATTTATCTTATTTTTTTAGACGCTACAAAAGTACGGAATAGAACAGATACCCTTATACGCTTTTGTAGCGTTGTCTTAATCCTTCGTAGAGGACAATGCTCACTGCATTTGCTAGGTTTAAACTACGGATGTGTTCACTATACATAGGAATTTTGTATAGATCTTTATTGTTTTCCGTCATAGTGGAAGATAGGCCAACGGACTCTTTTCCAAAGACTAGGAATATATCATCCTCAAAAGGAATTTTCCAATGGTTTTTGGTTGCATGACTGGAAAAATAAACAAGATTTTTATCGGAATGTTTGATCATAAATTCTGCAAGGTCTTCATAAATGAAAACAGAGAGGTGCTGCCAATAATCCAATCCGGCTCTTTTTAGTCTTGAATCGGTTAATTCAAACCCGAACGGTTTAATTAAATGTAAGTGAGAACCTGAGGCAAGGCATAACCTTCCAATATTACCGGTATTATTGGGTATTTCCGGCTCTACAAGAACAACGTTAAAAGCCATTTAACTTTCTTTTGATTTTAGATGAAGATACAACTGCTCTACCTTTTCCCTGGCCCACGGTGTTCTTCGTAAGAATTTTAAGCTCGACTTTATGGACGGGTCGCTTTTAAAGCAGTTGATATTGATTTGATTGGCCAAGTAGTCCCAAGAATAGGCCTCCGTAAGCTCTTCTAAGATAGTTGCTAATGTAACCCCGTGCAAAGGATTGTTGGCTTGTTCCATGATTCTGGGTTAAGAGTGAACAGATTAATACCTAAATGGTGTTGTACTAAATGAACCTTAAGGTTATAAAATGAAAAAACTCCGGTAATCAGCCGGAGTTTATTCATCAATCAAAAAACGAACAGTCATGATAAACTGTTGTAGTGTACTAAATTACAATTTTCCTGCCAAAAAAACAATTTAAGGTTTATTTAACTGTAATTTATTGGATATTAACCCAAATATGTCTTCAAAATCTTACTCCTAGAAGTATGCTTTAACCTACGGATTGCTTTTTCTTTAATCTGACGTACGCGTTCCCTTGTTAAATCAAAAGTCTCCCCTATTTCTTCCAAGGTCATGGAATGTTGCCCTGCAAGGCCAAAGTACAAACGAATGACATCTGCCTCCCTTGGGGTCAAGGTTTCCAAGGCACGCTCAATTTCGGTACGTAAGGATTCGTGTAAAAGTTCCTTATCAGGATTTGGCGATTCACCGCTTCGTAATACATCATATAAATTGGAATCCTCACCATCAATTAGCGGAGCGTCCATAGATACATGGCGACCGGAGTTTTTAAGGGATTGTTTTACGTCCTCTACGGTCATGTCCAATTCTTTTGCAATTTCTTCGGCAGAAGGCATACGTTCGTGTGCTTGCTCCAAAAATGCAAAAGTCTTATTGATTTTATTGATAGACCCAATCTTGTTCAACGGCAATCGCACAATACGGGATTGCTCTGCCAAGGCTTGCAAAATGGATTGACGAATCCACCAAACGGCATAGGAGATAAATTTAAATCCCCTAGTTTCATCAAAACGTTGTGCTGCTTTAATAAGACCAAGATTACCTTCATTGATCAAATCCGGTAAGGTTAACCCTTGGTTTTGGTATTGCTTGGCCACGGAGACCACGAACCTTAAGTTGGCTTTGGTCAGTTTTTCCAATGCAATTTGATCACCTGCCTTTATACGCTGTGCCAACTCCACTTCCTCATCCGCAGTAATCAAATCTACCTTTCCAATTTCCTGCAAATACTTGTCTAAAGATGCGGTTTCCCTATTGGTTACCTGTTTTGTAATCTTAAGTTGTCTCATCTAAATTTCTCCTTCAAAATTAAATTTTAGAGCATGTGCTCATATACTTATACGTAATAAAACGTAAAAAGTTACAATTTGGTAAAATTAGTTGGGATTATTTTTTGTAACTAAAAAGCCCCTGTAGGCAAATTTGCGTACAAGGGCTTTCTATTTTTAATGGGAATTGGTGTTAATCCCTTCTTGGTTTTCTATCGCGACTGTCCCTTCCACCACGACGATCATTACCTCTACGATCGTTACTTCTTGGCGGACGTTCTACATAACCTTCCGGTTTGGGTAACAACGCTTTTCTAGATACTTTATCCTTACGGGTCCTGGCATCTAAACCAAAGTATTTCACATCAAAGACATCACCCATGTTTACCACATCCGAAACATTTTCGGTGCGTTCCCATGCCAATTCCGATACGTGGAGCAATACTTCGTTCCCCGGGGCGTCCATGTATTCCACGACCGCACCAAAGTCTAGCATCTTAATTACCTTTACCTCATAAACACTGCCAACCTCAGGCTTAAATAAGATAGAATCTATCTTTGCCATTACGGCATCGATACCTTTACTACCTACACCTAAAATTTCAACAATACCTTCTTCAGTAACTGGATCTTCGTTGATAACGATAGTCGTTTCAGTTTCCTTTTGCATTTCCTGAATCACTTTTCCTCCAGGTCCGATCAACGCTCCAATAAATTCATTAGGAATACGTCTTGATACCATTGTTGGTGCATGCTCTTTTACGTCTGGGTTTGGAGCTGCAATAGTATCCGTAAGTTTTTCCAGAATATGCAAACGACCTTCTTTGGCCTGTATTAAGGCATTTACCAAAATTTCGTAAGAAAGTCCTTTTACTTTTATATCCATTTGACAGGCGGTGATACCTTCTGCCGTTCCGGTTACTTTAAAATCCATATCCCCAAGGTGATCTTCATCTCCCAAAATATCGGACAATACAGCATATTTACCGGAATCTGCATCGGAAATCAATCCCATGGCAATACCGGAAACCGGTTTCTTTAGTTGTACCCCTGCATCCATCAATGCCATGGTCCCGGAACAAACCGTTGCCATAGAAGAAGAACCGTTGGATTCCAATACTTCGGAAACCACACGTACAGTGTACGGACAGTCTTCTGGGACCATTCCTTTTAAGGCACGTTGCGCCAAGTTTCCGTGACCGACTTCCCTACGGGATGTTCCACGGATAGGTCGTGCTTCACCCGTTGAAAATGGGGGAAAGTTATAATGCAAGTAGAAACGCTCTTCCCCTTCAAAGGAAGGCATATCTATTTGGTTGGCTTCCCTTGAAGTTCCCAAGGTTACCGTTGCCAAGGCTTGGGTTTCCCCACGTGTAAAGATGGCAGAACCGTGTGTAGAGGGTAAATAATCTACCTCACACCAGATAGGTCTGATCTCATCCGTCTTACGGCCATCCAAACGTAATCCTTCATTTAAGGTTAGGTCACGGACAGCGGCTTTCTCGGCCTTATAGAAATACTTGGAAATCAATCCGCTGTATTCTTCTTGCTCTTCCTCGCTGAAAGAAGCGATGATATCTTCTTTTATTTCTGAAAAAGCGGCACTACGTTCGTGTTTTGCAGAGCCTGCTTTTGCTACGGCATATACTTTATCGTACGCAAGGTCATGTACCTTTTTGGCCAATTCCTCGTCTTCACGTTCCGGCTCATACTCACGTACTTCTTTTCTGCCAAACGCTTCTGCCAAACGCATTTGCGCGGCACATTGTTCTTTGATCGCCTCATGGGCAAATTTGATGGCTTCCGTCATTTCCTCTTCGGAAATTTCATCCATCTCACCTTCTACCATCATTACAGAATCTGCAGAGGCACCGATCATCATATCGATATCGGACTCTAGCAATTGCGCCCTGGTAGGATTAATAACGAATTCCCCGTTTACACGACCCACCCTAGCTTCGGAAATGGCGCATTCAAAAGGAAAATCGGACAATTGGATGGCTGCTGAAGCGGCTAAACCTGCCATGGCATCCGGCATAACGTCCTCGTCATGGGACATTAATTGGATCATCACCTGGGTTTCAGAATGGTAATCCTTTGGGAAAAGCGGACGTAAAACACGGTCCACCAAGCGCATGGTCAATACCTCACCATCGCTAGGTCTTGCCTCCCTTTTGAAAAAACCACCGGGATATCTACCCGCAGCGGCAAATTTTTCGCGATAGTCTACCGTAAGTGGAAGAAAATCAACATCACTTTGTTTGTAGTTGGATACTACCGTACATAATAACATGCACTTTCCAGATTGGACAACAACAGAACCATGTGCCTGTTTTGCCAATTTTCCGGTTTCGATAGAGATTTCCCTACCATCACCTAGGTCTATGACCTCTTTAAAAGTTTTTGGAATCATAAAATTGTTTCTTGTCTTTGTCCGTAATTGGAAAAGACGTGTTAAACATTTGGTCTACCGCCATCCGGACGGTCGGGTTGTGTTGTTGTGTGTGCGCAAGGCACTGACCAATGAAAAACTGAATGTAGCTTTTTGTTTGCCCCAAAATAGTTTGAGGACTTTATAAAATGCCAAAACTGAATTTGGCGTAAAAATATGGGAGCCAAAGGCTCCCATAATCTTATTTTCTAATACCAAGATCTTTGATCAAAGTACGGTACTTTGCTATATCTTTTTTCTTTAAATAATCCAATAAAGAACGACGCTTACCTACCAAACGTACTAAAGAACGCTCTGTGTTGTAATCTTTGTGATTCCTTTTTAGATGTGTTGTTAAATGGTTGATGCGATGCGTGAACAGCGCAACTTGACCCTCTGTGGAGCCAGTGTTCCCTTCGGAACCGCCGTATTTCTTGAAAATATCGGCTTTCACTTCTTTGCTTAAATACATTCCAATATTGTTTTAAATGATTTTTATGTATCTGACTGTCTTTCAATCAGGCCGCAAAGATACTTCGTTTTCTTGAAAGAAAAAATAACACCCCAAATTAAACCTTTTGTATCCTTTTTAGGTCATAGTAAGCAAACGTTTGAAATTGTTTACCGGTAAGCATAAATAAAGACCTACCAAAAATCGGTCTTTAACCATGAAAGCCAAAATGGCCAAGTCGAATACCTTAAAATTTTAAAAGATGAAAAAGAATAGAAACCTATGGAGTAAGAACCTGTGGCTATTAGCCGGAATTATGTTACTGGGAGCATGTAGTAACGAGGAAGATGAAGCGGCCCCGCTTGACATTCCCCCCACGGATGCCGTAATCACGACGGCTGAACTGCAAATAAGCGATGAATCCGAAATGATTTCAGAAGAAGTGGGCACTATAGCGGAAGATTTGTACAGTGCCGATCAAATTATGGCGCTTTCCAATGCAACCTACCGATCGGACTACTTGCCGGATTGTGTGGAAATAACTACCGTGTTGACGGATACAGCCAGGGAAAAAACCATTGACTTTGGGGAAGGATGCGAATTGCGGAACGGCAATGTACTTTCTGGTACTATTGTAATGAGTTACGCTAGGGATATGTCCATGGCACAAGTGACCATCACCGTGGATTTGCAGGATTTTACCTTTAACGATGTTGCCGTTGAAGGGGGAATAAGCATTGTTCGTATGCGCAGCAACCCCAATGGAAATCCACAGGCTGTGGCCAATGCCAATTTTGATGCCACTTGGCCCGATGGGGAGACAGCATCCTTTTCTGGGACAAGGACCCGGGAATGGATCGAAGGTTTTGGAAACGGTTTTTGGAGGGACAACGTTTTCTTGATTACAGGGAATAGAACTTTTGTCAGTAAGGCAGGAAATACCTTTACCAAGGAAATCACCAGCCCTTTACGAAGGGAACTATCGTGTCGGTTTATTGTGAGCGGTGTATTGGAAATCAGCCGATTTGATAACACGGCTTCCTTGGATTTTGGCGATGGAAGTTGTGACGCCAAGGGAATATTGACCAAACCGGATGGAACAATGGAAGAAGTTTTCTTGAGAAGGTTTTTGAACAACTGAAGGCCAAGGAAACCTAGAGGATTTACATGTCGATTGCCGGTCAGCTAATGATTGGCAATTGCCTTTTCTAAAAAGCACAGTTATCAGGCAAGGGTTGTTGATCGGCAAGGTCCGAAGCAAAACCAGCAGCTGCGTCAACCGTTTGAAATCCGTTGGAGACGGAACCTTTCATGACTTTTGTTCCATAGCCCGTCGTATTCATATGGCCCCTCACATATACCTCTGTATCTTCTTGAATGGAAACGGAGCCCCCGGAACGGGTAAAAGGTTGTTCGTTTACATGGCTATGGGCCAAAATTCTTCGGTACAATAAGCTGCCATCGGCATCCAAAACTTCCCACCAATCGGCGTATTGGTCACAACCGGTATCCGGACTTGAAAGGGTTACGCTAAAGGTATAATTGCCTTCACTACCGCTCGTACTTACTGCGGTCACCACGGCAAAGCCTTCTTCCGTTGCTGACGTCGTTTCTTCTTCCTCTTCTTGGATTATAGTGTTGGTATCGGTATTTGTATCGCTGGAACTACAGAAGGTGAATGAACCAAGGACCAAAAAAATGGGGAGAACTAAAATATAAATCGAGGGGCGTTTCATGCTGTTTTTTGCTTCAAATTACTAAATATCCACAAATGAAGGTATCACGACACCTAGATTTGGCAGAGATTTAATACAACTCATCCTTGTTTTCCGGGTAAAAAATTTGAACAAACCTAGTTTCCTTGGTATATCTTAATCCGCCGTTATTTCAACAAACCGATTCCTTGCTTTCAAAAATCGGACCCAGCCCTCGCCATGACCTTAAAAACTTTTCAAAATAGCATCGTTTTCAGTGCTTTTCAAAAGAAGTCTTACGTCCATTGTCTAAAAGCGCAGCGGTCTTTTGTCATTAACCGGGCACTACAGATAAATAATACGTCATTGGAAACGCTAAGACCCACAAAGAAATAGGTACTTGGGTAGCCGTCTATACCTCGCTTCTAACGGGTTGGTTCTGAATCAAATCGATATACAAATTGACCTTTCTTTTTAAATCACGTCTATGGGTAATAAAGTCTAAAAAGCCGTGTTCCTTTACAAATTCCGAAGTCTGAAAATCGTCGGGAAGTTCCTTGCCCGTAGTATCTTTCACTACACGTGGACCGGCAAAACCGATCAATGCCCCCGGCTCCGATATATTGATATCCCCCAACATAGCATAAGATGCCGTGGTGCCACCCGTAGTGGGGTCGGTACATAAAGAAATATACGGTAGTTTGGCCTCTGCCAACTGCGCCAACTTTGCGGAAGTCTTGGCCAACTGCATCAAAGAAAGGGCGGCTTCCATCATACGGGCCCCACCAGATTTGGAAATCATTAAAAAGGGCACTTTCTTCTTTTTGGCCATATCAATCGCCCTAGCGATTTTTTCACCAACTACACTTCCCATAGACCCACCAATAAAGCTAAAGTCCATACAGGCGATGACCAAATCCTTGCCCATGGATTTACCAATGGCTGTCCGTACGGCATCGTTGAGGCCGGTTTTGGCTTTGGCAGCTTTTAAGCGATCGGAATATTTCTTGGTGTCCACAAATTTCAAGGGGTCTTTGGACGTTAGCTTTTCATCCAATTCCTTGAAGGTATTGTCATCAAAAAGAATCTCAAAATATTCTTTGCTCCCAATACGTACGTGGTAGTCATCTTCTGGACTTACGTAAAAGTTTTTGGCCAAATCTTCAGATTCCACAATTTTACCCGTGGGGGATTTGTACCACAAACCTTTGGGTGTGTCTTTCTTTTCCTCAGTAGCGGTTTGTATTCCCTTTTCTTTTCTTTTGAACCAAGCTGTCATAAAACTGGGGGATTTTGGTTAAAGCGTATTGATGTTGTTCAAATCTTCAAAAGCCTTCTTTAAACGTTCTACAAAGGTTTTTTCACCTTCGCGTAACCAAACCCGTGGGTCGTAAAATTTCTTGTTCGGAGAATCGGCACCATCTGGATTTCCGATTTGCGCTTTCAAATAGTCTTGCTTATTGCCCATATAATCTCGTATTCCGGACATAAAGGCATATTGCAAATCGGTATCGATGTTCATTTTGATCACCCCGTATCCAATAGCTTCCCTAATTTCTTCTACTGTGGAACCGGAACCGCCATGGAAAACGAAATCAATGTGGTTGTGTTCTACACCATATTTTTCAGAAACGAATTCTTGAGAATTCTTCAAGATTTTTGGGGTAAGGCTAACATTACCGGGTTTATACACCCCATGTACATTACCAAAAGCCGCTGCAACGGTAAATTTTGGACTTACCTTGGAAAGCTCCTCATAGGCATAAGCCACTTCTTCTGGCTGTGTGTATAGTTTGGAACTGTCCACATCTGTATTGTCCACACCATCTTCTTCACCACCGGTGACACCTAATTCAATTTCTAGGGTCATGCCCATTTTGGACATGCGCTCCAAATAGTTTTTACAGATTTCTATGTTCTCTTCAATAGGTTCCTCAGACAAATCTATCATGTGGGAACTGTACAACGGTTTTCCGGTTGCCTTAAAATGGGCCTCACTGGCATCCAAAAGGCCATCTATCCATGGCAACAATTTCTTAGCGCAATGGTCCGTGTGCAAAATTACGGTCGCCCCATAGGCCTCTGCCATTTCATGCACATGTTTGGCACCGGCAACGGCGCCTAAAATTGCGGCATTTTGGTTTTCATTGGAAAGTCCTTTACCCGCGTTGAACTGCGCCCCACCATTAGAAAATTGAATGATGACAGGAGAATTAAGTGCAGCGGCAGTTTCTAAAACGCCATTAATGGTGTTGGAACCAATAACGTTTACGGCCGGCAATGCAAACCCTTTTTCTTTCGCAAAATTGAATATAGCTTGTACTTCATCGCCAGTAGCAACACCCGGCTTAATATTGTGAGACATGATTGTTGTCGGTTTATGGTTTAAATCAAGCAACAAAAGTAATAAAATAATTAGGCTTAAAAAGGATAATTGATACCGATGTTAAAGACGGCCTCGCTCAATCTAAAGTTGGTAAACCATCGGTCAGAAATATCCAAGGCGGGATTGTAGGTTTTAAGGCCCATATCTGCCCTAAAAATGAAATACGTAAAGTCGTATCGAAGGCCAAAACCCGTTCCCAAGGCAAGATCGCCCAAGGATCCAAAACCGTTAAAAGTGGCGTCCCTGTCTTCAACGTTGTCAAAAACGTTCCAAATATTTCCGGCATCGGCAAAGAGCGCCCCTTTGATATCACCAACAATAGGGAAGCGGTATTCCAAATTAAAGGCAAGCTTAAAGTTGGCTTCGTTAAAATCATTAAGGCTTTGCGTACGTCCCGGTCCAAGGCTATATACGTTCCAAGCACGGTTATCATTGGAACCCCCGGCAAAGTAACTGCGTACAAAGGGAATGTTGTCCGCATTGCCATAGGGTACGGCCAAACCAACAAAACTGTGGAAGGCCAATACGTTCTGGGTTCCGGATCGCCAATGTTTTATAAAGTCAAAATCCGCTTTAAGGTATTGCGAAAAAGGTACCCCAAAGATCAAGCGCTGTCCCGTTTCCGGGTTTATTTCAAAGGGAATAACATTGGAGGCCAGCGCCAATAGGTTACCGGCACTTTCCCCACGGATGCGATATTGATAAAAACTACGATCGGAAATCCCCTGTTTGTTGTCTTTTTGATAGGTGAAATTGGACGTAAAAATGAGGTTGTTCTGTGTTAACCTAGTTTGGCGTTCCCGAATGCTTCGCACCTGAGCCAGGTCATCTTCCGTAATGTTGAACCCCGGTTGGCTTACCGCATCGATAAAATTATTGGCCCCATCAGGAATTCGTAATTGAAACGGATCTGTATCATCATCAACGGTATCAAAAAAATCGGCTAGTTCTGGAAACTCCGATGGGTCTTGAAATCCATCTGCAATAGCATCCAGATTATCAAAGGTATTGTTGAACTGATTAAAGAAATCATTCACATCAGAATTGTTGACGAACTCCAGATTGATCAGTTCCAAGCTGTTTTTTTGGGAATCCGATGGCGACCAATTGTACCCTAATATGGTATTAAAGGTCTGCCGGTCCAATCCTAAATTCCTTTGAAAGTTGGCACCAATGGACAATCTGGTCTGTGGCAACATATAGTAAGGAATAATGTTTTCGGTATTAACAGGAAACCAGATTCGCGGAAAAACCAAATTGAGGTCTCCACCAAATTCCGAAGTTATATTTCCCTCGGACAGCGCATCATTCAATAAACCTATGGAACCACGCACAGAGAGGCTCAGATTTTCCGCACCCCCAAAAACATTACGGGTTACCACACTGGCGTTAAAGGCAGTACCCACCAATTGGATATTGGAACGCGAAAGTTCCAAAGCGGTATCCAAAGAGTATTTAGGCCTTGGGGCAAGAAAGATATTGGCTACTAAGGAGGAGGCATCCGGGGATTCATCAAATTTAATGGAGGGATACTTAAAAGTGTTTAAGTTATTGATTTGCCGGTTGGTGCGTACATAATTCAAATCGCTATAGATACTATCCTGTTCTAAAAAGATAGCATCCGTTAATGCTTTTGGCTTGTATTTTAGCTTGTCCTTAAAGTAAATGGTATAATTTTTATAGTCTACCGAGTTTAAGGAATCCACTTCACTATTAAATTGGTAGTCCGCAAAAATGTTGATTTTCTTAAACCTGCTTATGGTATAGGGCTGTAAGGGAACACTGTCTGCCGTGCTTTCACGGTTCTTTATGTTTAAACGGATGTTCATTTTTTGGTCATCTGTTACTAAGGCAGTATCCCGTTCAATGGTATAGTTGATGGAGCTTTCCTGAAAATTATAGACCCCAGAATTTCTAAAGAGTTTTGTAATCCGTTGACGCTCGGCACTAAACTTTTCCAAATCAAATTGGTCACCTGTATTCACCAAACTCTGACTTTTTTTTGTCGTAAAAATGGAATCCAGTTCCGGTGCCGCAATGGCCTTGGTAACACTATCCAAATAGTAAGGTTTCCCCAAATCTACATAATAGGCCAGTTCAGCCCGTTTCTTACGTTTGCCGGGGACAATCTCATAACGGGTTATATTGTTAAAATAGCCTTTGCTCCCATAATACCCTTCCAAGCGTTCTAAGGATTTTCTGGTTTTTGTGGTGTCTATAATAGCGGGGACTTCTCCAATACGCTTAAAAAAATTGCTGTATCCTTTTACAAAAAAAGATTGGCCAAGGCGTTCTTTTTGTTTTTCGGATAAGAAATTGTTCAACCGTTTTTCCCGTTTTGGTTTTCGTTCCAGCCAAGCTTGGTATAAAGAATCGGGATTTTCCTTTGCTAGATTGTAAAGGTTTAGGCGTAACGGATACCCTAGAAGTGTTGTATTAGGTTTTTGCGATAAAAGACCTTTGACTTTTTCGTCCTGCACCTTGGTACTGTCCGCATAGACCGTATTCTTGGATAGGAGCAGTTCTCCATCGCCTACTTTTTTTAGCGCGTTGCATGATACCAGGACCAGTATTGCCGATAATAAACCTATTTTTGTCCTATATCTTTTAAGCACCAAGCGAAGCTTCATAAAAGTCAAAATTACGGGATTATATATGGTTAGCAAAAACCAACTTAAACTCATAAAAAGCTTACATCAAAAAAAGTACCGAAATCAACGACAATTATTTTTTGTTGAAGGTATTAAAACGGTGAACGAACTGTTGGGCAGTGATTTTAAGCCCTACTTGATTTTAGCTACGGCTTCACAAAGAGACCATCTGAATTATACCGATGTTTTGGAAATTTCGGAACCGGACCTAAAAAGCATTAGTGCATTGCATACACCTAACGGTGTGTTAGGCGTTTTTGAAATTCCCGAACAGGAAGATACCAAGCTCAAAGGATGGGTTTTAGCACTGGATTCCGTGCAAGATCCCGGCAATTTGGGAACGATTATCAGGCTGTGCGATTGGTTTGGAATACAACAACTCCTTTGTTCCCACGGAACCGTAGATTGTTACAACCCCAAAACACTGCAGGCCACCATGGGTTCCATAACCCGCGTACAGGTTAGGTATACCGATTTGAAAACGGTCATACAAACGACTAACATTCCTGTGTATGGTGCTTTTATGGACGGGGAAAGCATGCATCAGGCAGACTTGCCCAATGAGGGTATATTGGTATTGGGTAATGAAGCCAATGGTATTTCCGGATCCATAGCGCAATTGGTTGCTAAAAAAGTCAGTATTCCACAATTTGGGGAGCCCTATACGGAAAGTTTAAATGTAGCTACCGCTACGGCCATCTTATTGGCCCAGATTAGGCGACCCAAATAAAAGCCTTTTGCTTCCTCTATGGAATTGGCCTCTATTCAAAGGTGAAATTGATAAAAATACCGCGGGTTCGCAGTGCGTTGATATTTCCGGTCCATGGGCTGTTGGGGTCCTCATCCGGGACCAATTCGTTAGTTAGCGCAAAAACACCGCGTATGGAAGGGGTGAATTTGAAGAATTCCGTGTAAAAATCAATTCCGAAACCCAGTTCATAGCCAAAAACCGCTTGTTTGAGTCGAAACTCACCACTGCTGTTATCTTCCAAACTGTCTTCCTTTGAGCCTAGGTTAGTAGCCGCATAACCCCCACCGATAATAAAAGGTTTAAAGTTGTTGAACCTTCGGGTGCTTACTTTTAGCAATAACGGAAATCGAATATAGGTAGAGCGCACTTCCCGAATAGCATCATTGGCATTATCAAAACCTGGGAAACCAAGATTTCGTTGCGTATAAAGTAATCCCGGTTCAAAGCGTAAATCCAAAAACTCGTTCAACCGTAATTCGCCAAGTACCCCAACGTTAAAACCATAGGTCTGCTCGACCAATACGTCTTGACCAATATCATTTTGGAACTCAAATTGAAAATCATAGCGGTTGAAACCCAAGTAATACCCAAAGTTAATAGGCTTCTTGTCCTCATTCTGTATATTGAGGATAGGGTCTTTCCTAAATTGTGCATGTAAAGTACCACCGGCCATAGCAACCAGCGCAAACAAAAACAGAATGTTTTTCATTTAATTATTTTGAAGCTACATAAATTGTCGCCACCCCAAATGTTTGGGGCTTGTGTTCTATAGCTATAAACCCAATTTTGGACAAAATATTGTTGAAAGCTTCGCCATAAGGAAATACGGCAGCGGATTCGGACAAGTACCTATAGGCGGATCTGTCCTTTGAAAATAGCTTCCCCACAAGGGGTAATACAAATTTCGTATAGAGCTTGTACCCTTGTTTAAATGGGGTTTTTGTAGGAATGGAGGTTTCCAAAACGGCAAAGGTGCCTTTTGGGCGTAACACCCTATAAATTTCCGCAAGGCCCTTTTCCAGGTTCTCAAAATTTCTAACGCCAAAGGCAACGGTAATGGCATCAAAGGAATTGTCTTCGAAAGGAAGGTTTTCACTATCCCCAACGACCATTTCTATGGTATTTTCAAGATTTTTTTGTGCAATTTTATCCTTTCCAACGGCCAACATCCCTTTGGAGATGTCCAAGCCTACGATGCGTTTCGCCCCGGTAGCTGCCATAGCAATGGCCAAATCCCCGGTTCCTGTGGCAATATCCAAAATACTATTGGGGCTACCCGCCGCAATACGTTTGACTACGCGCTTGCGCCATTTAACGTCTATACCCAAAGAAATTACGCGGTTAAGACCGTCATAATTCCCGGAGATAGTATCGAACATTTGGGTTACTTGGGCCTTTTTACCTAATTCAGAATCTTTATAAGGCCTAACGGGCTCTGGCATCTTGCAATTTTTTTGCAAAGATACAACAACCCCAAAAAGATGGGAATGCGCAGAGAGTTTAAAATAATGTGTAATTTTGGCGAAAGGTTATAAAGCATGATGGGAGACAGTCATTTAGAGACAGGCCCAACTTTTCTTTCCGATTTCAAAACGAGTTGTGACTTATTATTTAGGTAATGAAGATAATCATCGCAGGTGCAGGTGAGGTAGGTTTTCATTTGGCAAAACTATTGTCTTATGAAGCCCAAGAGATTACATTGATCGATTCGGATAAGGAAAGTCTTTCCTATGCGGATAGCCACTTGGATATCCGGGTGCTAAGGGGCGATGCCACTAGCATTGCGGTCTTGCAGGATGCCAAAGTAGAAGCTTGCGATTTGGTCATTGGCGTTACCGCCTCGGAAACCACCAATATTACGCTATGCCTCTTGGCAAAGCAATTGGGAAGCAAACGGACCATTGCACGGATTTCCAACACGGAATTTATAGACAACAAAGAACTTATTAGGTTTGAGCAATTGGGTATCGATGAATTGATTTCCCCAGAGGAGTTGGCGGCTACGGAAATACAATTATTGCTCAATCAATCCGCTTTTAATGATACTTATGAGTTTGAGGAGGGCCTTTTGACCATGGTGGGGGTGTTTCTGCCCAAAACCGCTCCCTTTGTAGGTAAAATGGTCAAAGAAGCGGCCACTATTTTCCCGGAACTTCATTTTATGCCCATAGCACTGCAACGCATGGGAACCCAATATACGTTGATTCCAAGGGGGGACACCGTTTTTAAAGAAGGCGATCAGGTCTATTTTATCACTTCCAAAGGCGGGGTAGAGGAGTTGTATAAATTGACGGGAATGCAGAAAAAGCAGATCAAGAACGTTATGATCCTTGGTGGCAGTAAGGTCGGTTTTAAGACCGCCCGCGATCTTTGTGCCAATAAGTTTAATGTAAAACTGATTGAAAAGGATAAGGAAAAGGCCTTTGATATTGCCGATGACCTTCCCAACGCCCTTATTATCAATGGCGATGGTAGAAATGTGGAGTTGCTGGAGGAAGAAAGTTTGGAATCCATGGATGCGTTTATCGCCGTCACCGGAAATTCCGAAACCAATATCATGTCCTGTTTGGTAGCCAAATCCAAGAACATCAAAAAGACCATTGCCTTGGTAGAGAATATGGATTACTTTCAGCTTTCACACTCCATAGGCATTGATACCTTGATCAACAAAAAGCTGTTGGCGGCCAACAATATTTTTAGGTATATCCGCCGTGGAGAGGTATTGGCATTAACCCGCTTGAACAACCTTAATGCCGAAATTCTTGAATTTGAGGTTAAATCCACCTCTGCCGTAAACGGCGAGATCATCAAAGAACTCGATTTTCCTCGCGAGGCCATTATCGGTGGGGTCATTAGGGACGGTAAAGGCATTATTGCGCTAGGGGATTTTAAGATAACCCAAGGAGATAAGGTAGTAGTCTGTAGTTTGCCAAAGGCCATTCCAAGAATTGAAAAGTTATTTCTCTAATGACGACCTTCAATTTTAGAATTATACTTCATATCATGGGTCTGCTGTTACTCTGTAATGGTGGTTTTATGTTGTTAGCGGCATTTGTTAGCGGCATTTATAAAGACGGTGCTACCTTGGATATTACCATGGCGGCCATAGTGACGCTGCTGGTAGGGGTTATGGCCATGTTTTATACGCGAGGGCACCGCAAGGAGGTGCAGCGAAAAGAGGGATACATTATTGTCACCTTTGGCTGGTTGATCATGTCCATTTCCGGGGTATTGCCTTATATATTTTCTGGGACCATTCCCAACATTACCAATGCTTTTTTTGAGACCATATCCGGTTATACCACTACTGGGGCTTCCATTCTTAATGATATTGAATCCTTGCCCAAAGGCATTCTTTTTTGGAGGAGCCTTACCCATTGGATTGGGGGAATGGGCATTATAGTGCTGGCAATAGCCATTCTTCCATTGCTGGGCATTGGGGGAATGCAGCTTTTTGCGGCCGAGGCTCCCGGGCCCGGAGGCGATAAATTACACCCGCGGATTACGGATACTGCCAAACGGTTGTGGTTGATTTATGTGGGCTATACGGTGGCAGAAACCATCTTACTAAAATTGGCCGGGATGTCTTTTTTTGATGCCATCAACCACGCTTTGGCTACACTTTCAACCGGAGGGTTTTCCACAAAGAATGCTAGCGTAGCGTTTTGGAACGATCAACCCCTAATACAGTACATTATTATTGTATTTATGTTTTTGGCGGGCACCAATTTTGTCATGAGCTATTTTGCCTTTACCGGAAAGGTACAACGGGTACTTAAGGATGAGGAGTTTAGGGTGTATTCGCTATTTATCATTGGCTTTACGTTAGTCGCCATGTTTATTGTTTGGCTGCAGGCAGACGTAGCCGTGTCCGACTATCACCCACAGGTCTTTGGTGCGGTGGAGAGTGCCTTCCGTCATGCCTTGTTTCAGGTGTTGGCCATTGTAACCACTACCGGATTCGTGACGGCGGATTTTACCAATTGGACCCCGTTTTTGACGGTCTTCTTTTTTGGGTTGATGTTTTTAGGAGGCTCTGCCGGTTCCACCTCTGGGGGAATTAAAGTGGTCCGTCATTTATTGATCATCAAAAACGGTTTATTGGAATTTAAGCGCACCTTACATACCAATGCCATCATTCCCGTGCGCTACAACAACAAAACGGTTACGGAGCATATTGTATACAACATCATTGGCTTTTTTGTCCTCTACATGCTGCTGTTCATCATTGGCGCATTGGTGTTGGGATTTTTAGGCCTGGACTTTGAGTCTGCTGTTGGTGGTGCGGCCTCCTCTTTGGGGAACGTTGGACCCGCTTTGGGCGATTTGAATCCCGTTGTGAATTTTAG